>NZ_JAQREZ010000031.1:0-56224 GCF_028598715.1 Pseudoalteromonas sp. GABNS16E | reverse complement strand
GAGGATCTGTAATTGAATTAAAATGTTTCAGAAAAGTAGTGCTCATATTTATGCGACCAAGTAATTATTATGCCTTGATCTGATCACTACTTGCTCTATAAGTTCAATTTATAATGATCTTGCCGTGGTGCGCAGTGAGTTTTGGGCTCAAGCCTTACCAGAAATAAAGAAGAGTAATTTCAATTTTTTCGATAATCAAAGTATTACTAATAATGCCAGAATCCGTGGTAAAGCGTATCATGCAGGTGTTTATTACGGTGTAACTTTTTTACAAAAACAAATTCGTATAGAAATAATATTGAAACACTCAAACGAAGAAGTAAATAAGAAATTATTCGATGCCTTAATTACGCAGAAAGATACAATCGAGGATGTTTATGGAAGCTTGCTAGAATGGCATCGTAAAGACGGTCAAAAGGCTAGCAGAATACAAGATAATTACGATTTTGATGGGCTAGATAAAGATAAGTGGTCTGAAGTTATACAGCTGATTATTGTAAAATTGGAGCTATTTGAAAGAGCCGTTGCACCTTGCTTTGATAAGTTAAAAATACCAGTGTAAATACGCTAATTACTGCTCAAAAAGTTCAAGCTGCTATTAGGTCAAAGTGAGTCAACAAGACCGTTTTAAAACGGTCTCCAAACTTTAATCTTTTACAAGCCATATACCTGTTAGATTCTTAGAGTCCATAAGTTCATTTATTTGTATTATTTTTAAATAAGCTCGTTGGTTTTTATTATGCTTTTGGCTGATACCAAGTTTTGAGTTTTCGAATGTGACCGGTGTGACACTGATATAGTGAAAACTATCTAGCCTTATGAGTATTTTATTAAGTTTTTCGTTGCTCACCCTTATGTTAAATGCCTTTTCAAGTTTTTTAAAAAGTGGTGTTTGATTAATCCCAGAAAAAAAACTTTCACTTTTATAATTTTCCATCCAAATACAACCTTCATCATCACCATAATTATCAATATTTATTTTCTTACTGGTACAAATATAAACAAACTTATCATCTTCTAGATCATCTTCAGAAATATTAAAAAGTGCAATTGCAACCTTCATTTCTAGAGGTTGTAAATATGGATTGCTGATAACATTTTTTATAAAACAGTTTTCCTGAGTTGCTAGTTTATGAAAAGCGAACATCCCAGAACTAGAATCATCCTCATCTATTTCATGATTATTACCAGTGTATAGCTGTAATAATGGCCTATGCACATATACGCCATCACTAGAGTGCCGAGAGATGTACTTTTCAGATTCGATATCTTGATGCTTATTTTTTAGGGTTATTGGGTTGTTGTACGACCCTAGATTCAAATTATTATTTATCATAAAGGTCCAAATAAACTTTAATTGTTTTTTTACCATTGTAACCGATTGAAAAATAAAGGTTAAAATAAAAAGTAAAAAATGAATTACTGAAAATGTTTTTTTGTAATTGGGCTTTTAATTTCAGTAACTTATGATGCTTTTCAAACTTTCACTTTAGGTACGCTGACAGTTTTTAGTTAGTAATATGCTCTTTAAACCCACTAACTATTAGGTACATAGCATGAACACAACCCCTCAATTAAAACGTATTGTGGCACACTTTTCCACTGAATTATTAGAAGAGTTCGACGTAGAAGAGCTTTGGCACGATAAGCTATTTAAAAAGGCTTTGTGTAGCATTTCTGGCTTTAGTTATACAAACTTACAGGGCTTAGATGTTGATGATTTGATAGCCCGATTAGATCATTTAGCAATAACCACAATGCCTAAAACGTTACAAAAAAATGCGCATATATTTTGTAAAGCGTTTGGACTGCCCAAAACGGTCACTCCTTTAGTTATTTTTTCGTGTTGCATGACGCTCAGTAAACCATTACGCGAACTTGTTGAATACTTACGTGACGATTATGCGAGCGTTATTTTAGAAAAAATAGCTTATGCGGTTGGTATTGATGAAGCACTACTCAACAAGCAAATTGGATTAATCATTGAATCTGGCATGTATTCAATGGATATGGAGATATTTGCAGGAGAAGATGAGTTTTTAATATTACCAAACGCAATTGCTAAAAACCTTCTCGAGGGTAAGTTAAATAGTGAAAGTAATATTTTATCTAACTTGGTTACCCCTTGTGAAGCTTCTGAACTTAGCGCTGCTGATTTATCTCACTTAGATTTAAATACTTTGCTTAAAGCTACGCAACATGCGACTAAGACGGGTGGGCAAGCATTAAGTATTTTATTTTATGGTGTACCAGGTTCGGGTAAAACTTCATTGGCGAAATATATAGCGCAAGCCTGTGGTTCGCAGTTGCTAAAGGTGCAAGCTAAAGGTAGTAATTTAATAAACCCAACAAACGAGCTCGATAGCCGAAGCGCAAGCTCTGAGCTGCGTTTAGAGCACTTTAATGTGGTGAGTAAGTTGGTTGGCAAGCGTAAAAAAACAATGCTGTTACTGGATGAATGTGAAAATGTTTTTGAGCGTGATCTATTCTCTAAAAGTTTCTCAAAGGAGTTACTTCATACTTACATTGAAAATCACCCTGTAGTGAGTATTTGGATCACTAATCATCTTGAAGATTTACCACAGAGCGTTATTAGGCGATTTAATATTGTTTACGAAATTCCCGAGCTCAACAAAAAAACTAAAGAAAAAATGATTGGCAAATATGTTAAAGGTTTGAGTGTTGGTAACAGTTTTATAAGTAAGTTAGCTACCCAACAAAACTTATTGCCAGCTCATATTGCTAAAGCTGTACATGTAGCAAGGTTATGTGGATTTAAAGCACAAACTGCGCGCGAATGCATAGAAGAGAATATTCAAGATACTTTAACTGCATGCGGCTTTTCGGCTCACGAATTAACTTTTCAAGCAGCGCAAAAGTTTAATCCTAAAATGGTGAATATAGAGTCTGAGTATGCATCACTCGAACAGGTAGAAGAGGCTGTAATTGAATATTCGAGTTCACGAACTCTGCTAACTGGCCCACCGGGCACAGGTAAAACAGCTTTTGTAAATTATTTATGCGAAAAAGCGGATTTTAAACTTATTTCAGTCAAAGCATCTGACTTATTAAGCAAGTGGGTTGGCGAAAGTGAGCAAAATATTGCTCAACTATTTAAACGAGCTACACAAGAAGGAAGTGCAATATTTATTGATGAGGCGGATAGCTTGCTATGTAGCCGAGAACAAGCGAAGGCAAATTGGGAAGTGCAAACAGTTAATGAATTACTATGTTATATGGAGCAATTTCAACTCCCACTTTTTGCTGCAACTAACTTTGTTAAAAATTTAGATAAAGCGGTAATGAGGCGATTTGATTTTAATTTAAATTTAACCTATTTGACTCCGGTACAGGCTAAGCAATTATTTAAAGATACATTAGGCCCAGGAGTGTTAAAAAAGCACCTATTGCATGAGTTATACAAGCTTACAAAGCTCACACCAGGTGACTTCGCGATTGTAAAAAGGCAAATGAAGTTTTCAAAAAAGCGAATGAATCAAGAACGAATGTTATCGATTTTACAGGAGCAAAACGATCTTAAAGAAGGCGGAAAGCAAAAGATTGGGTTTGTTTGAAGTATAACACTATAAAGTACTTACTTATTAAAGTTTTGTAGTTGTATTACATATGCTAGGTTGCATATGTTACTTAAAGATAATGCCCGGCTATTCTCTGCCAAGTATATGATTATCATAAAGGATGGATTTAAAAATGAAATTTTCAAAATTAGTAAAAGAGCAACTCGGTTGTTATGTATATGGGTTAATTGACCCAAGTAATGATAAGATTTTTTATGTCGGAAAGGCGTCTTACAATAACAGAGCTTTTGATCATCTAAAAGAAATAGGTAAAGAGTCTAATAAAGCAAGGAAAATAGCAGAAATTAGAGCTGTTAATGAAGAGCCTAGAGTTGAAATATTGAGATATGGATTAGATGAACAAACAGCTTTTGAAGTTGAGGCAGCTATCATTGATGCACTGGGTTTAGAGAATCTGACAAATGTGGTCAGAGGGCATGGCGTAGTTAAAGGGCGCTTAACAATTGAAGAGCTTGAAAGGTTACATTCGGTGAAGCCAGTTCTAGTTGATGATATAAAAGAAAAGTGTATTTTATTTTATATAAATCAAACATATTCACCTACATTATCCGAGCCTGAAATTTATGACATGACCCGACAGTTTTGGCATGGTGTATCAGCGGAAACTAGAGAAAAAAATGAGTACAACATAGCATTAGCAGTAGTCGATGGGGTTGTAATTCAAGTTTATAAAATTGAGGCTTGGTTTGAAGCTGGCTCTACTCTTTCTACTAGAGCGAGTAAAGGGAAGCCAAATAGATGGGAGTTTGTAGGCCAAGCTCAGGATGAGCATCATCTTCGCGGACGGTTATTAGTTGGCAGTGATGGTTATCCTATACCGTCAATGCAACAAGGTTATAGTTATTTACCAAGAAAGTAGTTAAATAATTTAATGAATTCACATCGCCATTTATCAATTTTAGAGCTTGTGCCAATATCACCAAGCTCTATTTCTACTCAACAGCTGCAGCAAAAATTGCTTAAATGTGACTTTGATATTCCAACCCGCATGCTCCAGCGAGACCTACAATCACTTTACGAGCAAGGTTGTTTTGGGCTTGAAAAAGACACGCGTAGTAAACCGTATGGTTGGTCTATCAATGCGCAGTGGCGAAGTAGCAACTCAAAAGTAATGAGTGCTGAAGTTGCAGGGCATTATTTGCTGCTAGAGCAGTTACTACCGCAATCTGTACCGAGCGATGTTAAACAGTCGGTGCATACTAAAGCAGAGCAGGCGCTTAAACGTTTTAATGGCCATGTGCCTGAGTGGCTTTCAATTCTGCCTAAGCCTTCGTTAAAAGTGAATGTTGATAGTCAGTTAATTGCGCAAATTGAGCATGCAATTAAGCATAACCGTACTTTGAGCGCTGAGCTTTATAGAGTACTTTACGATGAGGCGCATTGGCTTAAGTTTACTGAGTTGAGTTTTTACAACTTAGTTGAGCAAGGCGGTGTGTTAATGGCGCAGTTTATGGTGGGAGAGCTTCATGATAAGTGTTACCAGATGCCGGTTTACCGCATTCGTAATGTACATATTCTGCAAAAGACACGACGAGAGCCAAGTGCTGAGCAGTTAAAATCGCTACGCAGTGCGATTAATAAAGGTATGAAGCAAGAAACGATCGAGTTAGTTGCAAAAGTACCTATTCATTCAGCGGTTAATCAAGGGTTTATTGAGCTTGGTGAGCTGACTAACAAGCAAAGTATTGATGAAAAAAGTGTATTACTTACCTACCAAACTATTGATACCGAGCAATTGACAGATGAGCTATTTAAATGTGCCCATTGGCTCGAGGTTATTAAACCTGAAAAGCTGCGGCAAAGAATCACTACAAAGCTTAAATCGGCCGCTAACATCTATAAATAACTCCAACTAGTTTTGGTGCGTCAAAAATTGACGCACCTGCTTGCTATGCTCCTTTTAAAGTTAAGGAGTAGTTATGTTTCAATTAATTCAACAAAATGATGGTTTATCGATTGGTGTATTTGGTATTGGTGGGTGTGGCTGTAATACGCTTAACAGTATTTTTGAACAACGCGAGTCTGAACAGCCGCACTTGTACAGCGTTAATACCGACAAAGTGGTACTTGAGCATACACAAAGTGATGAAGCTGTGCTTATAGGTGCTGATCTAACTCATGGATATGGTGCGGGTGCCGACCCTAAAGTTGGGCTGCAAGCCGCGGAAGAAAGTAAAGAGCAGCTTTTAACGCTTATTAATGGCTGCGATATAATTTTGTGTGCAACAGGGTTGGGTGGTGGTACTGGGACTGGCGCTAGCCCTTACATAGCAGAGCTTGCTAGTGAGCAAGGTAAGCCCATTATATTTGTTGCTACATTGCCGTTTAGTAGTGAAGGCGAGTTTAGAGGCAATATAGCGCAAACTGGCCTAAATGAACTCAAAGAGCATGCTAATGCTGTTATTACTCTCCCAAACGATCAACTTATTGAAGTGCTAGGTAATGATATTGGTTTATTTGACGCCTTTAAGCATAGCAACCAAATACTTCATTCACTGATAAAATCATTAATAGACATGCTTTGTTTTCAAGGTTTGATCAACGTTGATTTGAATGATTTTGCCAAAATTATGGACTGCCAGGGCGATGCGGTACTGGGTGTTGGTAAATGCGATGAAGAAAGTGAGCTCACTACTGCACTTGATGCGGCGCTAAACAACCCGCTAGTTAATCAAGTGGATATATCATCAAGTACGGGGGTGATAATACAAGTTAATTGCAAAGATGAAATTTCCTTGGGCAGTTATAATCTCATTACCGATACAGTACGCCATCAGGTAAGCCCTAATGCGTTAGTTATTTGTGGCGTCTCTAAAATAGAGAGCTTATCAACTAATTATGAGCTGTTGATCATCGCAACCGGTGCAAGTGCTAAGATGATTGTTGAACCTTTCAATAAAGCGCCTAGTAGCGAAGTCGAACAATCGCCAGCTGCAAGAGCTAAACCCCAAACTTCTGATATTTTTGACATACCAGCGTTTATACGTAATCAAGTTCCAGCACCATCTGAAAAATAACTATTATTATATAGCTTAAAGGGTTGTTAGTTATTGCTTTCAGAGTCTGAATACATTTTTCAGTGAGATAAACCTATGAATGTATATTTAGATGATGAAAGAGAAGCACCAGCCGGTTGGTTACGAGCCTATTGGCCTGACGAAGTGATTGCATTTTTGAAGAGCGGCAAAGTAAAACAGCTCAGCCTTGATCATGATTTAGGAAATGATAATAAAGGCACTGGCTATGACGTTTTACTTTGGATTGAGCGGGCAGTGTTTATTGATGGTTTTGTACCACCGACAATAGCCGTTCATTCAGCCAATAGCTCAGCACGAATTAAAATGGAATGCGCAATTGCACAAATTAATTTACTGGCTAGGCATTAATACTGAATGAGACTAAAAATGAGTCACGTTCTAAAGTGATCGCCACTGAGCGAAAAGCATCGGATATTTTTGATACCCCTGCTTTTAGAAGAAATCAATCTGCACCACCTAGTAAAGCCCTTTATAGGTTTTGTAAGCAAAGAAAAAGTTGGATAGCTATATGTAAATGCTACTCTAGTATTTGTAAAGGGCGGCTCTTTTTAAGCTTTTGGGCTTGCTGGGTTATATTACACCAGATAGTTGAATAAGCACTTACTGTACTTTTGACTTTGGCGATAAATTTATTTGAATAATCTAATTTTAAAAATGATTTTTTAACCGTTTTGTTTTTTAACTTAGTCTGTATTTTTACTTCTTTAAGTATTTCCTTCTCAAAAAGGGAAAAGTTTTTATAAAGTGCTTTAATATCAGTGTTATATATTTTATTCGAGTGGTCATAATGTTTACTCATCGGATCGTGCTCTGAAACAGAGTGATGAAGCATTTTTTTAGACTCAATTTCAGCAATTGTTGATGACCCAATTTTTTTAGTTAGCACTTCTTTCATGTGCGATTTTAAGAAGCTGCGAAGTAGTGTTGGAAATGCTCCGGCTGAGCCTTTTATATTTATGTTATCTCGCGGGGCCGCCACCATGTTTTTTGGCGCATGATATTTAAGAGCTCGGTTTAAACTCTCTTTACTGATGGGTTTTGAGTCGTCTTTAACCTTGCAAAATAAGTAGGTACGGTTTGTGTCTGGGTTTAATTTTAATTCTTGCTGTATTGCTTTTTTCATCTCGGGTGTGAGTTGTATTTTAAACTCTTTTTGGTTTTTCATAGCACCGCGAGTGGTATGGGTTGTTTCAGGAAACGTTAAAAACTTAGGATTATCTAAATCATCTATATACGACAGACGCAAGTTACAAATATTTATGGGTCTTAGCCCAGTAAACATCATCAGTAGTACGGCATTTATTAATGTATTATTTTTAGATGTTTTTAGGTTTATGTATAGCTGAGAAATTAGAGATATTTCAGTATATGCCTTACAAGCAATAGGCTTCGAAGTTCTAGACGATATATAATTATTGTCTACTTCTAGGAATGGATTAGTGCCGTTATTATACTTATTTTTTGCGAATACCCACAGTTTTTTCATCTGCTCGAATTGCTTAGCCACATGCGGGCCATTTTTCTCTGTTAGTAGTTGGTCAAGCGTTGCTTCTATTATCTCAGGCGTAATAGTCTGAAATAACGTATTTTTACCAAAGGCATTTTGAATTGCATTAAGGTAAGAGGTGTATGTTTTTACTGTGGTGCTAGCTAACTTGCTAGGGCTATGTTTATTAATTGCCTGTAAGTTTTCTATTTGTTTACTCACTACAAATTCGAATGTGTAATTAGAGGTGTTCTTTTTGTATATTTCGGCCGCTTTTAATTTCGCTGCTGAAAAACTCATATCATTAGAGTCACCAATCTTTGTGTTTTTTATGCCATGTTCTTTTTTAAAATGAGTAAAAAATTTAATAATGCCATCATGCTGGAAGACAATTCTTATTTGATCTTTAAGTTGATATTTTGAAAGTCTTTTTCCTTTTTCTTGCGCCAATATAATAGTCGCAAGACTGGCTAGCTCTTCCATTGACTCGTCATTGTACGGTGGCTTAAATGCATTAAATTCAGCCATGTAAAGGTCACGACTTTTAATCGTGACCTCACATGGTTTTACTGAATTTAATACTGATGTTGCCATTAATATAAAAACCTTAAAAAAGTTAAAATCCTCAAATAATTGATGAGGTATCGCTCTAATAAGGCAATGATATGAAATTAGTTTTTTTTACAAAAACTTTGGTAAGTCGAAATTAAACTTTTTTAATTATTTTTTGCTTTGGTCTCTTGGTCATTTAAATATCTCTCAACGACAGCTCTTCCCTCTGCTGTTAATATTAAATCTTTTGTTGTCCTTCCCGTGTCTCCAAGTGGCTGGTTGATGAAATTTACATAGCTACCTTTGTAAACTAAATAAGCTTTAATTCTATCTCTCAGGGCTTTTTTTACGTTATTTTCTTTAAGATTTTTAGCTTGATTACTTTGCATGCCGGTAAGTCTCATTTTTTGGCTTTCAAGCTCCTTCGCTCTTTTCAAAATACTTACTTCATGAATTTTAAAAACATTAAATTTTAATTTTGTAGAGGTTCCAAATAACTCTTCAGACCTATCATAGTTAAGCCCATTCGGATCATCGTTTTTTCTAAGGTGATGAAGCGCTAGTCGGGTTAGTTCTTCTGCATGTCTAAAATGGTAGCCGTTATCAACCATAATCGCTTTTGTGTTGGATTTAAAAAAGCTTCGACACATTGTGCAAAAGGCTCCAGCAGATCCTTTCATTACAATATTTCTTTGATCACCTTTTACTGCATCAACGGGTGAATAATCTTTTATCACCTTATCTAACGATCTTTTTGCAAATGGCTTTCTAACGTCCCGTGGCTGAAGAAATATATGAGTAGGATTACAGTTCGGAAGCGCATTTTCCATCCACGCTCTTTGTTCCAAAATAATCGCACGCATAGCTTTGGTTAATGGCAACTTGTATTCTTTTTGGTTTTTCATTTCGCCACGCACACCAACAACGGATGCTGGAAAGGTAATTAACGTAGGGAAATCGATACTATTGAGCCACTCCCATTTCATCTGCGGAATGTTGATTGGGCGTATACCTGTTAAAATCATAAATCGAGCAGCGTTCTTTTGATGTATATTTGGCGCTGATGCCAGGTTAATCCATAATTCAGCTATCGAATCGAGATCAGTATATGCTTGGCAAGGTCTAGGGCTTTCTACTCGGTCAGATACATAAAAGTCATCAATGTCAGTTGCTGGATTTTTACCAGAGTTAAATTTGTTTTTGGCAAATTTCCATACCCTCCTAATTTGTGCAAAAAGTACGATTGCCTGAGTATTTGACTCTGCCACAATAATGCGATCAATAATCTTTTCTAACTCGCCCGCTGTAAGTGATTTAAATGATTGATTAAGTGGAAAATGTTGCCTGAGTTTTTTCAACATGCATTGGTATGTTTTAAGAGATGACGCTGCAAACTTTGTCGGCGCAGTGTTATGGCGCTCAATTAGGCTTTTCTCGTAAGCGTTAAAAACTGTTTTAACAGTGTGGTTGTTTAATACTCCCTCCTGCATTTGAGCAGTAAGCTTACATGCTTTTGTTATTGTTAATTCAGGCGTTTCACCTAACTTTGTATTTGCTATGTCAGAGGTTTTAGGGAAGTTAGAATAGTAAATGACATTACCAGATTTGGAAAAAATTAGTCGAATGTGGTGTTGCGCGTCATATTTTGACAACCGCCTAGTGCGATTTGTTTTAACGCCTTGTTTTAAATCACATTCCTCTTCATGAAGTATGATTTTTTTGGCCAGCGTAGCACACCGATTTATATTATGCATAGAAAAAGGCGCCTTTAGCTGTTTCCATTCTAGTTTAGCTTTGGTGTATTGGGCTTTTGTAAGCGTTGATAATGATTTTTTCATTTTGATAAAACCTAAAGAAATAAAAGCCTTACGGCGATTTCTATTGACTTAAATCAACAAAGCAACAAAGAAAAATAGGCATAATTTGCGGTTGATGCTCACATCTAAAAACAAAAAAGTGTGTTACGAATGTGTGCTACGATTTAATAAAAAATAGTGGTTTTTTATTAAACTAATGCGGCTTAAAAAATAGCCTATAAATACTTTTTATTTTATTAACTCATTGTTTTAAATTAATTTTAATTGAAAGGGCTACAAAGTGGCTTTACTTATAAATAACAAGTGCATTAACTGCGATGTATGTGTAGATGAGTGCCCCAACAGCGCGATTTTTATGGGGTCAAAAATTTATCAAATAGACCCAGATAAGTGCACTGAATGTGTGGGGCATTACGATAAACCAACGTGTGTAATAGTGTGCCCTATTAATTGCATTAAAAGCGATCCTTTAAATAGGGAGTCACTTGAGCAGCTCGCACAAAAGTATGTAAACCTAGTTGAAAGTGAAGGCTGAGCACATAAAAAGGAACATATGCTTACAAATTTAGCAATAAATTAGCTTAAACTACTTATTAATTATCGCGTTATCATTAATACCTCCTATACTGGAAGTAACTTGATTTAGTGTTTTTTGGTAGGGAAGTTAATGTTTTTTTCAAAAGGTAAGCAAAACGAAATAGCCGCTTTAAAAGCCCAGTTGTACCCTTTAGAGCAAGTGTGGGAAGGGCTTTACAAAGAAATGCTGGTACTTAATGTACTTTATGATGGGCGAATTTCGCATGCTAACGATAACTTTTTAAACGCATTAGGTTATAACGAAGATAATTTAACAAATAATCAGCTAGGCGATTTTATTGCTGATCAGTCGCGGCTATCACCTGAATACGCAGAACTTGAAAAAGCATTCCAAAAAGAAGGCCACTGGAGTGGAGCTATTGAATTTGTTCGCCAAGATGGCAATGCAGAGTGGCTAAGATTAATTGTGCACCCTGTGGTGGGCGAGCAAAATCAGTTATTGTATTTTTCGGTGTTTGGCACCGTACTTACTAAAACCATTACAACCTCTCGTGAACAAAGCGACACAATAAAAGCGATTTATCGCTCTATGGCTGTGATTGAATTTGATTTACAGGGGCATGTGTTGACGGCAAACGATCAGTTTTTGTCAGCCATGGGGTACAATGAATCAGAAATAATTGGCCAGCATCACCGGGTGTTTTGTGAAACCGAAGAAGCTAATTCGGCTGAATACCAACAGTTTTGGAGCAAGCTTAGGCAAGGCCAATTTATTGCCGACAGGTTTAAACGCATAGATAAATATGGCAATGTAATTTGGTTAGAAGCCACCTACAACCCTATATCGAATGATGCGGATCAGCTTTATAAAGTAATGAAATTTGCCACCGTAATTACTGAGCAAGTAAACCGTGAAATTGCTATTTCGCAAGCAGCCGAAATAGCCTATGGCACCTCTACAGAAACAGATAAAACCGCAGAGCGTGGCAGCTGCGTATTACAAGAAACCGTATCTGTTATGAACGAGCTGGCTGTAAACATGGAGCAAGCAGCTAACGAAATTTCGGCGCTGGATCAACAATCTCAACAAATAGCCAGCATAGTACAAAGCATAAGTAGTATTGCCGAGCAAACCAACTTACTTGCACTCAATGCTGCAATAGAGGCTGCGCGTGCAGGAGAGCAAGGGCGCGGGTTTGCTGTGGTTGCTGATGAAGTAAGGCATTTAGCGTCAAGAACGTCAAAAGCAACAGAAGAAATTGTGGAAGTGGTACAGCGTAATCAGTCACAAACCCAAAGTACGGTAGCGGTTATCGAGCAAGGCAAAGAAAAAGCAGAACAAGGTTTAGCGCTTTCTAAAGAGTCGGGTGAGGTTATGGCAGAAATTCAAGATGGAGCCCAAAAAGTGGTAAATGCGGTGGGCCAATTTACCAGCCAATTAAACTCTAATAACTGATTGAGTAAATACGTTAAAACAACAAGCATAAAATAAAACCGCGAAAGCGGTTTTTTGCTTTAACAAGAATGCGTACCGGCACATATTAAGTAATTTGAACTGTGGGTAATAAACCTACCTCTGGCTAGAGAAAATAAATTTAACTATCACTGTAATTTAATTTGTTAGTAAGTATCTTAACCGGAGTTTAGGTTAAGTAAAGCGGCGGGTAATATTTTTATAACAAGGGGTTATTTTCACCTTAGCTAGCATTAAATAGCTTAAAAACGGGCGCATAAACCCTAGTAAGGTTAAATAGTGAGGTGTGAGTTATTTTTTAACCACAGTTGAGACTAAATTAAGCCAGGCGTTAACAATACATTAAGTTTCGCCATGTAAACTTTGCAGCAATTTGCCATTACGTACTGCAATACGCTAATGGATCACTGATTTGCTTAGCCTAAGCAATGTAAATGGAATAGCTGTAAAAAATGATTAATTGCCTACGTCATTACCCTTTATCTAAAGTATACAAATCTTTATTTTGCGCATCACTTATTACCTCAAGCCCATTTAGCTTAGCTGATGATGCTGCCTCACAAAACGCTAAAACTCTGCTTAAAAAAAATATGGAAGTAATTGAAGTACGGGGTATACGCTCAAGCATGGCTGAGAACTTAGATGTTAAGCGTATGTCTGGCTCTGTGGTGGATGCAATTACAGCCGAAGATATTGGCAAATTTCCTGATAAAAATGTAGCGGATTCGTTGCAGCGAGTACCTGGCGTTGTTATTGAACGCGATGGCGGAGAAGGGGCATCGGTGAGTATTCGTGGTTTATCATCTGAGCTCACATTTACTCAGCTTAATGGCAATTTTATAGCCTCATCACCCGGGGAGCCTTCACGCTCGTTCGATTACACTTTATTGCCCTCTGCCATGATAGAAAGCGTAGAAGTGTATAAATCGCCAGAAGCACGTTTAGATGAAGGCGGCGTAGGCGGCACAGTATTAATGCATAGCCGCAAGCCTTTAAGCATGGAGGCAAACTCAGGTGTATTTAACGTTGAATCTACTTACGCCGATGTGACAAAAGAGTACGAGCCGCAATTTAGTGGCTTATATTCGTGGAAAAATGAGGACGACACCTTTGGTGTATTAGTGGGTTATACCTATCAAGAGCGTACTAATCGCACTTTAACAGGCAGCACCGATGCAAATGTATGGCGTTACACGGGTGGCGGTCAACCAACTGATATTAATGGAAATGCCGTTGATAACAATAACGGTTGGGATACGATAAGTGATGCCAGCGGTAATCGTTATGATGGCGTGTGGTTTCCGCAAGTTATACGTGGCTCTGTGCTTAATGAAAAACGTGAGCGTGAAGGTATTCAATTTAGTACACAATGGCGCCCAACTAATCGCTTAGAACTAGGGTTTAACTACTTTGGCTTTACACTTGGACAAGACAGAACCGAATCAGTCATTGATATACCTGAGTGGTCACTTAATCCTGATTTTTTAACCGCAGTAAACCTAGACGAAACAGGCACCATTGCAACGGGTATGCAATATAATGCCAGTGCTAGCGGTGTTAAAAACGATATGCAATTTCCGTGGATGCGTGGCAGTTATGTACGAGAAGAGTCTACCTCCGATACTATCGATTTTAATTTAACCTACGAAGGCGATAGCTTTAAAGCCCGCTTTGTTATTGGTAACACTCAATCTGAGGGCGGCCCTGAAGAAAGCTGGGAAGCCGCTTATAAAAGCTCAAACGACGGCGAAAACGAAACCGTTATTCAAAATGCATCGCAAAGCGCTGCGTGGTCTTTAAATAAAAATAATGTATCGCTGAGTATTGACCCCAACACATTAGCTAACTTGCAAAGTGGCTTGGGCGGCGGGCGTGATTCTGGTTCGTCAAATTCAAGCTTTGTGCGCAGCGAACTCGAAGAGGATTATTATCAAGCCGACATCGACTTTTATGTTGATTGGGGGTTTTTAAAAACGATTAGAACCGGGGCTAAATATCGCCATGCCAATTTACACCGCGAGACCGGTAATACGTTTTTTTTAGATCCTAACTTTGATATTGCTGCAGGTGAAGCGAGTGAGCAAGGTATAACGCAATTTGATAGCTACCAATGGAATGGCGGTATGCCACTTGCCGAGGATGTGTTTATTAATCAAACCAATATAGTTGGCGGGTTTAATATAAACCAAATGCCCAGCATAGATTGGGATAAATACCGAGATTTAGTAACCGACAACTACACGCCTTATACCCGCATAGAAGATAACTTTGTATACGATATTGAAGAAAAAATATCAGCGTTTTATATTCAAGGCGATTTTGAATTTAGTGAAGTAAGAGGTAATTTAGGTGTGCGCGTAGTACAAACTAAAACCTTAACCTCTTCTACCGATTTATATACTTATCAACTTGATCACACCAATGATGAAACAGGTGAGCCGGTAACTGGCGATGCACGTTTTGTAGAAGACTATCAGTTGGTTACACAAAAAAATACCGACACACAAATTCTACCAAGCTTTAACATAGCGTGGGATGCCACCGACGATTTAGTGATTAGAGGCGCTATTGCTAAAGTGATGGCGCGACCAGATTACAGCGATTTAGGCTCGCAGCAGCGTATCACGT
This sequence comes from Pseudoalteromonas sp. GABNS16E, assembly GCF_028598715.1. NCBI lineage: Bacteria > Pseudomonadati > Pseudomonadota > Gammaproteobacteria > Alteromonadales > Pseudoalteromonadaceae > Pseudoalteromonas > Pseudoalteromonas sp. GABNS16E. The sequence goes on along the minus strand of NZ_JAQREZ010000031.1, from coordinate 41,093 downwards.
TTGTATCAGATGAATGGGCAGAAGACAGAGCTGCATTCAACGAGCTTGCAGGCTTTAGTGGCAGTGGCGGTAATAAAAATTTAAAACCTTTTGAATCAGTGCAGGCCGATTTATCTATTGAATATTATTACGCCGAGGGCTCTGCATTGGGGTTAGGGCTGTTTCATAAAAAGGTTGATAACTTTGTTGTGCCGCTGGTAATAGATATGCAGCAAGAGTTTGCAGGCAAAGACAATATAGTAGAGAGCGGTTTCATTACCGTTGCGCCATACAGCACAGTGGGTAACGGCACTGATGCGGTATCAAAAGGGGCCGAAGTATTTATTCAACATGCATTTGCAAGTGGTTTTGGTTTTTATGCTAATTACACCTATAACAAAACCAATAAAGCCGATGTAAGTGTAAATGGTGAAGAATTTGGCCAATCGCCATTAATTGGAAGCGCTAAATACCAATACAACACCTCCGCTTATTACGAAGGCGAGTACTTTACACTTCGCGCGTCGTACAATAAACGCGGCGAAACAGTACTTGGCTTAAACAGCGGTTTAAATGTATACCAAGACCCTTACGAGCAAGTTGATGTAAATGCCGCCATTAATATATCTGATGGCTTAAGTTTAACAGCCTCTGTTATTAACTTAACTAAATCGGAAACTGTTACGCGTTTAGGTGATGACAGCGATGCGCGTTTATTAAGTTCAAGTTACTCAGGTAGACGCTACTACGCGGGTATAAATTATAGTTTTTAAATAAAAGCCCACTATACGTTTTTAGCACACTAACCTTGTTAATGAATAGCATGACCATTATGATGAAATTATTATAAAAGGATGAAGAAAATAAATTAATGAGTTACCAACCGTTTATAGATGATTCTGCTTCACTAATCGAATTTACGCGTGTGTATTTAGCGCTTTTTTATACGTTTGTGGCGGGGTTTTACACCGTTAGAATTATTTATAAAAACCGTTCAACGCCTGCGGGTGTTATTTTTCCTGGCGCTAAGTTTTGTACTAGCTGGTGGAATCATATGGCGTTTAAGTTTTTTAGAGCTGCTATATGGTTTGTGTGTGTGCTGCGTGTGTTTGTGCCTGCCACCGATAACTACTTAGGTATGTTTTATACCTTAAATGGGTGGCCGGGTGTTATGTTTGGCAATATTATGCTCACGGCGGGCTTTGTGCTCAGTATGGTTGTTCATTTTCATATGGCGTCACTTTGGCGCTCGGGTATAGACCCAAATGGGCCTCAAACACTTAAAACTACCGGGTTATATAGTTTTTCGCGTAACCCTATGTATGTTGGTGTGGCAACTGCTCAGTTGGGGTTCTTTTTAGCATTACCAAGCTTATTTAGCTTAATTTGCCTTGCTGTGGGCTTATATGCGCTTTATAGACAAATAGCTGTTGAAGAAGCGCATTTAGTAACGCGTTTTAATAATGACTACCTAAAATATAAGCAAACCGTACCGCGCTGGTTGTAGGTTATTCAACGGTTGCTTTTATTTGCAGATGGCTATTTATAAAATCTTGCTTTGAAAGCGGCTTTGAATATAAGTAGCCTTGAATGTAATCACAGCCCAACGCGATTAATTGTGCTTGTTGGGTTGGTGTTTCTACCCCTTCTGCGACCACTTCTACCCCTAAGTTATGCGCCATAGTAATTATGGCTTTAATTAGCGCTATACTGCTGCTGTTGGCTTCAATATTTTGTATAAACGATTGATCTATTTTAAGTATATCAATCTCTAACTGCTGCAAGTACGCAAGCGATGAGTACCCAACACCAAAATCATCAATGGCAATGTCTATATCAAGCGCATTAAGGCGTTTTAAATGATGCTGAATCGCGTTATCTGGGTCCATTAAGCTGTTTTCAGTTATCTCAATTAAAATAGTATGAGGTGGCAAATTATAAAGTTTGCACGCCTCTACCCATTGGGTAACCCAAACACCGTCGCGATCAATCTCTAAAGGTGAGGTATTTACACTAATTTGCACCGGTGTATAGCTTAGTTTATTAAACTGCACCGCATCGCGAACAGCTTGCGATTTAACCCATTCACCTAATTCTTTTATCAAGCCATTTTGCTCTGCTATATCGATAAATTCGACAGGGCCAATAATACCTCGCTCTGGATGGTTCCAACGGATCAGCGCTTCTGCTTTTTTTAGCGTACGTGAATGGGGGTCCCATATTGGCTGATAGTAAAGTTCAAATTGGTTGTTATTTAAGCCAATGCGTATTTCTTCTATAAGGCGGCGCTTTTCAATCGCCAGTTCTTCCATTTCGTATGAGAAAAACTCAAACCTGTTTCGCCCCTTACTTTTTGACAAATACATCGCTTGGTCGGCTCGTTTAACTAAGGTTTCGACCGATATGCCGTCATGCGGAAAAAACGCCACGCCTATACTCGCGGTTACCTGCACATGTTCGTTTTTTATGGTTATTGTTCGGGTCAGGCTTTTCATTACATCGTGTGCAATGTGCGAAACCGTTGTTGTATCGCTTATTCCTTTTAGTATTAGGGTAAACTCATCACCGCCTAAGCGCGCCACTATGTCTTGCTGTTTTAAGCAGCGGCGAAGTCGCTTAGCCACTTCGTGAAGTAATAAATCACCAAAGTCGTGGCCTAAACTATCGTTTACCTCTTTAAAGCCGTCTAAATCAATAAATACCAAAGAAAATGGTTGTTCAGGTGTGCTTACAAGCTGTTGCAGGTGCTCATAAAAATAACGGCGGTTAGGTAGGTCGGTTAAGCCATCTTGATAGGCATATTGATGCAGCTGAACATTGGCATTTTCGAGCTCTTTTGTTCTTCGTTTTACTTGGTTTTCTAGTAGGTTATCGCGCTGTTCTATAGTTTGCAGCATGGTATTAAAACAGCTAGTTAGTTTACCTACTTCATCCTTTGAAAGCTCTTTTGCACGTAAGCTATAGTCGTTAGATGAGGTAATTTGCTCTGCTGTTTGTGCTAAATATAAAATGGGGTTTAAAAAACGTTTTCTGAGCATTAGCGATACAAGCAAACTTAAAATAAAGCTAAAAATCATTAAAACAATAATAAACCGGCCATAAAAAGCGGCTCTGTCGTTTAGGTCGCTGTCGTCGGCGCGCACAATCAGCGTACCGTAGCGTTGAGCGTCTATTGTTAATGGTGTTTTTACTTCTATTGTATGCGGGGCTGAGCTTGCTTGGCTGTATTTAGGCGAGGTCACGCTTGCAAGTTGTTGGCTAAAATTGTTTATCACTTCTACCGATACAATATCGGAGCGCATTAATAGCGGCTCAATCAGCTCTTTTATTGCGGCGGTGTCGTAAAATATTAAAGCAGTACTAATATTGGGGGCTAATATTTGCGAGAGTGATTTTAGGCTTTGTGTTTGTTCTTGTTTTGCGGTTTTTAGCTCATACGCGCTAAAAACAGCAGTAACGGTAGCGGTAGAAATAAGCGCAACGCTCATTAAAATAAACAGCAGCTTTTTACTCATTGAGTTGAGTGAGAAGTAGTTTTTCATTATTTACCCCTCAACTACACGTGCTAGGCGCAGCACTTTTGAGCTCATAGTAATGCCTGCTTTTTTAAGCTTGCTTGGGGCAACTTCAAAGCGCACCTTACTACTTGAAAGGAAAAATCGAATATGGCCCTGTGCGGCTATAAAGCCATCGGTTTCGCCAACTATCATTGTATTTTTTAAATTAAGCGCGGGGTGGGCATCTAACCACATGTTATAGGTATTATCGGTAATAAATACTATATCACAGCCCTCAAGTGCAGTTGTCTCAAGGGGAGTTAGTTTATTTCGTAAGTGGCGATTATGTACTTTTCTGTTTTCTAGGGCGGCATTTGCTATTGCTATAAATTGGCTGTCGGGGCTACAAATTAAAAAGTCGGAGCCGTTTTCGAGTGCAGAATGCCATTGCCCTAAGCGGGCAAAGTTATATAAAAAGCCTGCTTTAAGCACATATTCTTTTTGCACCGCAAACGCGCTTGAGCTTGTACAAAGCGCAAGGCAAAAAAATAGGTAAAGCAATCGATTTAAAGGCTTAAGCATTGGCTCTCTTAAAATGTTGCACTAACAGAAAACGTAACACACTCGTCTATATAATTAGGAACTGTAAATGTTTCGCGAGTATTGGCGTATTCTATGTGTGAGCCTGCAAATAAATTTTTGCCTGATACTGCTGTGGCCCAGCTATTGTTTATTTTCCAGTTCCATGTAAGGTCTACAGCGGTGTAGTTATCTGTATTGTAAGTACTTGAGTTTTCGGCTCTTAGCGTGGCAAAAATAGAATGCTGCTCAGTTAATTGGTAATTCAGTTTAGTAAATAATTGTCTGTTTACTGAGTCGTAGCCAATAGTAGGGCGCGTTGCATTGGGTAAGTCGTAATCTATTTTTGTATAGCTGTAGCCAACTTCGCTGCTTAAGTCGTCCATTAGTTGCATCGAGAACAATAAATCACCCCCGGTTGTGGTGGTTTCACCTACCGAAACAAAGTCGTAATCTAAGCTTGTTGTTTGAAGCGCCGCAAATGCTTGCGATACTTCCCCGGCTAAGTAAAAGTTTAATGCAGGTATAAATTGTTCTACATGAGGGTTTAAGCTAATTACGGCCACATCATCTGCTTGCGTATTAAATGCAGAAACATCTAAAGACCACTCCGCCTTTGATATACGGTAGCCTAGCTCGTACGAGATATAATTTTCGGCTTTTACGTTATCGTTACCATTTAAAAATGTAGCTATATGATATTGATCTATTTCAGCAATACCCGACTGCATGCCAATAACGTCTGAGATTTTTTGGCCATTTACTCTAAAATTATCGTTAAATTCAATTAGTGTAGGAATACGTACGCTTCGTGAAATTGAACCCCATGCTAGGTGCTCGCTATTTGGCTGATAGGTAAAGCGGGCAAGGGGTTGATTTTCCCAACCGGTTAAATCGTTATGCTCTATTTTTGTGCCTACAATGAGGTTTAACGTATCTGGAATAACACTGTATTGCGCTTGCAGCATGGCACCGTATTGATAAAGGTCTTCTAGGTCTTTATCGCTATTAATAAAAATGCTGTCTTGAAAAGAAATATCATTAAATCGATAATTAAGCCCCCAATCTACCTGGAGTGCACCGGTAATAAAGTTCATTTGATAATCAACGTCAATCGATTCAAAATCTTCATTTATATAGGGTTGTTCACCATGTTGTTTAAGCCACGACATTTGCAGCATTTGGTTTGCATTATCTGAAAGGCGATGCTCAACACGGGTCATTAATCGCGTATCGCGCCTATTTGCAATAGTTGGAAACTGCTGACTGCGGTTAGACGCATCCAATACCCCAGTAAGGTTTTGGCCGTGCTCTGTGTGGGTATGATCCCCTTGTAGGAGGATTGACCACTCATCGCTTGGCGTAAAATCAGCTCTAAAGCCGCCAGCGTGCTGTTTAGTAAAGTCATTAGGTTTAATGCGGCTGCCTTTTTTAGAAGGTGCGGTATTTTTAGTATTATAGTAGCCCCTGTAACTACCAATATCAGAAATATCACCACCATGGCGAAGGCTTATGTCGGCATTTATTTGATTACCTGTAATTGCTTTAGCGTAAGTGTTGCGTGTATCTAAGCTATTTTTAGTAATGATATTGATCACGCCGTTATTTGCGTTATTACCCCATAACAACCCGCCCTGACCACGAATAACCTCAATGCGTTCAATATCGTATAAAGGCACATGCAACGACTCCCAATACACAGCCGCAAATTTGGGGGTATATAGGCTTTGCCCATCTATCATTACTAATAATTTGCTGGAATACCGTGAAGCAACACCGCGTGCAGAAATAGCCCATTGATTGTTATCAAGTTGTCTTACGGTAAGGCCTGGCACCATTTTTAATGCCTCTGGGATAGAGGTAGCGCCCGAGCTGGTAATTTGCTCTTTGCTTAGCACATAAATAGAAGAGGCGGTGTTAAAGGCCGATTGTGCTCGTTTCATTGCAGAAGTTGCTTGAACATCCATTCCCATTAACGCGTCAAGGTCTAAATCATCGTCGTTTAATGGTTCTGCAGCAAGTATTGGTGAGGCAATAATAAGTGAGCACAATAACTTTTTAGGTATTTTCACCTAGGTTTCTCCACAGGGATAAAAAATCAAAAACAGGATATATTTTTGTAAAACATTTGTTACCACAAAATATTAGCATACTTTATATTGCTAAAAGTACACTTTATTAGGCTAACTAGCATAAATTACTAAGTAGTAAGGACGTTTTAAAACTTAACGCTAAATTATTAAAGTTTTGTAGTTTTTAAATAAAATTAACAAATAAAGCCTCAAAATCAAGTAATAATACAGTGTACATTAGGCGCTGCTTGTAAATTCGCTTATCTAATTTAGCCCACTGGCTACACCATTAATTATTAGATGGTTTGTAAAACGCAGCACACCTAAACACACGCATTAATAAGGTAAATTACTTATAGTTAGCTGGTTCATACAGGTAAAATAATTTACCCTAAGTGTATTAGTCACTTTTATATTATTTGTTTTTATGAGCCTTCTTTTTTCTATTGCGTTAGCAAGCCTTCCTGCTTTACCCGAACCCGTTGCAAACAATGCCGTAGCTAAGGTTACTGTTGAAAAACAACGCTATTTTTTGAGTTTTATGGGGCTTGGTAAAAACAAACAACATAGCGATGTACACAATAAGGTATTTTCGCTAAAACTGGGCGACAGCGCTTGGCAGCAACAAGCGAGTGTGCCTTCAAGTTTGCCATTAACGGGGCGCTTAGCCAGTACTGCAGTGGGCTTAGGTGAATACGCTTATATATTTGGTGGCTACACGGTAGATAGCGATCATACTGAAATTTCAAGCCCCGATGTGTACCGTTTCGATATAAAAAGCAACACGTATAAACACCTTGCAAGTATGCCTGTACCGGTTGATGACAGCGTAGCGCTAAGCTACAAAGAGCGTTACATATACCTTATTAGCGGCTGGCATAACGATGGCAACGTAAATTTAGTACAAGTTTACGATACTAAAAACAATACATGGCAACAGGCGTCGCCTTTTTTAGGTGAGCCAGTATTTGGCCAAGCGGCTGCTATTAGTGGTAATACTATTGTTATTTGCGATGGCGTTAAAACCCAAGCAAATCCAGATTCTCGCCGCTCTTTTGCAGGTGTTGCTCAGTGTTTAAAAGGCACAATAAATGCCAACAATCCACTAAAAATAGATTGGCGTACTTTGCCCCACCCAACGGGGGAGTCGCATTACCGTATGGCTGCTACTAGCTACAATAACAATATTTACATGATTGGCGGCTCTAATAACCCCTATAACTACGATGGGATTGGCTACAATAAACAGCCCGCCCCGGCAAGTAAACACGTGTGGCGTTTTAATATTGAGCAAAATACATGGCAAGTTTTACCGCCTTTAGCCGAAGGCAGCATGGATCACCGCGGCCTACTTGAGCACAATGGTTTTTTCTATCGTATTGGCGGTATGAACAACCAACAACAAGTAATAAGCGATGTAACAGGTTACGAGGTAGCACAGTGAATACACTTTATATTACCGGTGCAGGGGTAAGTGCTGCTAGTGGCATACCTACATTTAGAGGCGAAGATGGCTTTTGGACTATAGGCAGTAAAAACTATACGCCTATGGAAATGGCCACGCGTGCTATGTATCAAAACAATCCACGCGAGTTTTTAGCCTGGTATTACAATCGTTTTGCTGCCTATCGTAACCATGGCCCGAATGAAGTACACCATTGGCTGAGCGATAAAAACTTAATAACCCAAAATATAGATGGCCTTGATGGCAAAGCCGGTAATAAAAATTACATTGCTATACACGGCAGGCTCGATCAAATGACGTTATTTCATGAGCAAGGCGAAGCCGTTAAACCGCTTATGACTCCGTGGGATAGTGTAGATGAAAGCCGCCTGCATGAGTCTCTTTTTGAGCTATTTAATATTCAAAACCAAACACCTGAGCTTAATCATTCGTTTAAGCCTTTTGTGTTGTTGTTCGATGAATTTTACACTGAGCTTTACAGAATAACCGAAGCACAACAGCGTATGCTCAACGCCGATAAAATTGTATTTATGGGCACCTCGTTTAGTGTAAATATCACCCAAATGGCATTAGAAGTAGCCCGTAATTACGACATACCTGTAGAAGTGGTAGACCCTAACCCTGTTTACATAATGCACAGCAATGTAACGTACAAAAAAATGAATGCATTAGAATACATCCAATCTAATTAGAAAGTGCTATATTTTGAAGAGATTGCTAATGTTTTCTTAAATATTACAATCTCTTTATATAATATTAACGAGTCAACAATGTTATTATTATCCTTATTATAACAATACTAAAGAGACTTGAATGAGCGACCTAACTGCAATAGCAAACTTGTCCATTTTACTTGTAGAGCCTTCAGAGGTTCAGCAAAAAATAATAATAAAATCGCTTGCAGAAAGTGGTGTTAAACAAGTAGAAACTGCGGCTACTCAAGCGCAGGTTTTATCGTTACTTGAGAGTTACCACCCAGACCTAGTAATAAGCTCGATGTACTTATCAGACGGCACCGCCGACTCATTATTGCAAAAAATAAGACTTAACCCCGCCACGTAACATCAACCTTTTATGCTTATATCGAGCGAGCGTAATAAAAAGTACCTTGAGCAACTACGCCAATCCGGTGTGTTGGCTATTTTACCTAAACCTTTTAGCGCAAAAGCCATTACTCGCGCACTTAAAGCAACTCTCGATATAATAAGCGAAGAAGAAGTAGAGCTTGATCATTTTGATGTAACGCTACTTCGCGTACTTGTAGTAGACGACAGCCGCTTTGCTCGTAAACACATAATACGCGTACTTGCTGGCATGGGGATCCCCGAACCCGTAGAAGCCGAAAACGGAAAAGAAGCCATAGCGCACCTTAGTGAGCAATCGTTCGATTTAATCGTTACCGATTACAACATGCCAGAAATGGATGGACGCGAACTAACCGAAACTGTACGTGGCTCAAATGCTTACTCGCATATTCCTATTTTAATGGTGAGCTCAGAGGCAAACGACACTCACCTAGCTAATATTGCGCAAGCAGGAGTTGATGCCATTTGTGATAAACCGTTTGAACCGGCCACAGTGCGAGAATTACTTTATAAAATAATGTCTTAGTCTTTTAAAAATGGCTAACAACAGCGGTAGTTAAATACATAACTACCGCTGTTTTGGCTTATTGGCTTGGCACGTTATATAACTGAAACGCCACAAAACATAAAATAACCGCAATACAGCTATCAAATACGCGCCATCTAAACGGGGAGCTTAAAACCTTTTTTAATTTTGGCGCAAACAACACTAAGCTACTAAACCAAATAACAGAGGCCACACAAGCGCCAATAGCAAAGTGCATAGGCACGGGTTGTAATGCGCCAATGCTGCCAAGCAGCAATACGGTGTCTAAATAAACATGTGGATTTAGTAAGCTTATAGCAAAGGCCGCAAGGGCCGTTTTCCACCAGCTCACTTTTATTACCTGAGTTACTTTTAACCCCGATGTGCCTTTAATTGCGCTGCGCGCAGAGCCAAATGCTAAGTAAAGTAACATAGCTATACCACCCCAGGTTAACCACGGTAATAACCCCGGCAGCCATAGCTTTAACTCATTAGCGGCAAATACACCTACAATAATTAATGTGGCGTCACAAAGTATACAAACCGCAGCTAAAACAAAACGGTTAGCGCCCGCCATACATTGGCTTAAAATCCAAATATTTTGCGCCCCAATGGCAATAATTAAACTCAGCCCTAACATCACACCCGACAAAAACGACATACTTCAAATCCACTCAAATAAAACCTGTTATCCAATGCCTTGCAGGGTAGGGGGGATTCTGTTACAAATCCAATGAATATATTTATTGTTATATGCGTAAAACTCATGATTGATTACCAGTTACTCAATGCGCTTAGTGCCGTGATAAGTGAAGGCGGATTTGAAAAGGCCTCAAAAAAATTATTTATTACCCAATCCGCGGTGAGTAGGCGTATTCATCAGCTTGAGGCCAAACTAGGCGAGCCCGTATTAATAAGAACCCAGCCGCCAACGCCCACGGCACTTGGTAAACGTTTACTTAATCATTTACAGCAAGTATTGCAGCTAGAAGTGGCCCTTAATGTAGAGGCACTTAACGAGCACACAGATTTAAACACCCCGCTTAGCGTAAAGCTTGCTGCTAATGCGGATTCGCTTGCCACCTGGCTGCCCGAAGCACTCGCCGTATTAGATACAGAGCTTGCGTGCAAATTACGCTTTGAAGTTATTAGTGAAGATCAATCCATTGCCCATAAAAGAATGAAAGACGGCGAGGTTATGGTGTGTATTAGCTCATCCCCCGAGCCCGTTAATGGCGGCCTAGTTAGCCCACTTGGCGCCATACGCTACAAAGCCATTGCAAGCCCCGATTTTATAAAACAACATAAGCTTACTGAGCTTTCGCAATTAGCGCATTTACCGTGCTTGGTATTTAGTGAGTATGACAAGCTACAACACCAGTTTTTAGAAGATATTAATGGCTCAGCCCCACTGTTTACCCATATTTACCCTTCGTCAGAGGGATTTAAACAAGCCATGATAGCAGGCCTAGGTTATGGGCTATTACCTACCTTACAGCTAGGAGACTCGCTGATAAAAGGCGAGTTAGTCGATTTATTCCCAGAATATTATATTGATACACCTTTGTATTGGCACTATTGGCAAACCGAAAGCCCGCAGCTTAAAACGTTGCGTAAGTTTGCATTGCAAGTAGCAGGCAAACGGCTAGAGCCTATTAACCTATAAAGGCTAAGCCTGCGTTTATAACTGCCCTAATCTGTAAATAAGCAGTGCTGTTTTAGCGATGTTTTTATTAAGTGAGGTTAAATCGGCGGTTTCGTTTTTAGTGTGCGCACCACTGCCCATGAGGCCTAGGCCATCAAGCGCCATATCAACATGGTTTGCAGCAAACGAAATATCAGCCGCGCCGGCATTACGTGGGTTTGCAGTCTCCACTTTGTTATAGCCTAAGTCTTGGCTTGCTTGGCTATACAGTGCAAGCAGCTTTTTATTACCCTCGGTGAGCCCCATTGGTGGGTAGCCGTCTTCAAAAGTAAGCTCAGCGTGGCTACCATTTAAGCTTTTAGCCACTATTTGCTGCATCACTTTTTTAGCGCCTTCTACCTGCTTTGGCGAAAGCGCCCGTAAATCACCCGCTACATGCACGGTTTGCGCAATTACGTTACTTTTACCAAAAGCCGTGGCTGACGAGTTAGCACTGTCGTACTGTGCATCAGTACCGCCTACAATAAGTCCAGGATTAAAGGTTAAATTAGGTTGTGTGGCTAGTTGCTCTCTAAAGTCATTTAAAATACGCGACGCCTCGTAAATAGCGCCATAGCCCACACTGTCACTAAATATTTGCGATGAATGTGCAGCATTGGCCGTTACATTTAACGTCCAGCCGGTATAACCACGGCGCGCCGCCATAGCGGTTTTAATATTGTTATCGCCGTTCTCAAAACCTAGCGCTACGTCAGCCCAAATTGCTGCATCAACAATCGCCTTTTTAGATAAACTAAGCGGGCGGCCGCTGCTTTCTTCATCGCCGGTAAGCAGTACTTTTACGCTTACGTTTTCAAGTAAATTAAGGGCTTGTAAGCTTTTAAGGGCGGTAATTATAATAGTATTACCACCTTTCATGTCGGCTACACCTGGGCCACTGGCGGTGTGTTCATCAATTTGTTTGTAGGTAGTAAAGTTATCGTGTTGGGCAAACACGGTATCAAGATGGCCGATCATCAGTATTTTTATTGCATCGGGGTTTTTACTTTTGTGCGCAGCTAATACATGCCCTGCACGGTTAAACGCGCTGCCATCTAACCACTCAACCTCAAAACCAATGGCTTTTAGTTGCTCGCTTGCAAGCGCGCCCACCTTTTTTACGCCTTCAATATTTAGTGAACCGCTATTAATGTTTACCGCTTGTTCTATTTCTTTAAGCGCTTGCGGCATGTTGTGCTCAACTTGTTTTACTATTTCACGCTCGTTTTTATTAAGCGCCGCATGGCTTGTAAGCGACAGGGTACTTGCAAGGATAAATATAAGTGCTTGGCTAAATTTTAAAAGTGACATAACAGCTTAATAAGTAGGTAAGAGAGGGTTTAATATGAAGTAAAAATACAGAGGATTCAATAGGCGTAGATTATGGCTTATATAAATAATAATGAGTTACAAGGTTAAGGGTTATAGGGAGAGTGCGTTACGGGTCTAAACTCAGGTTTTTAAAATATGATTTGTTAATTGATAATCAACTAGTACAACTACACAGCTATATATCTGATATTACTGGACCCCACCATTTTAGGGTTTTGCTGTATTTAGGAAAAGTAAGGCGAAGCTAACTATTTGTTTACAGGTGTTTATTTTATAGCTAGGATGAAATCAGTATAAAATGGGGACATCTGCCAGTTTGTAAAACGACAGATGTCGTAAACTAAGTTGTTAGCCGCAACCTACACACGGAGGTTTTATGTCTATTCAAGAAGTTGAAGTTACTTTAGAGGAGTTACAATCATTAGATCAAGAGCAAATAGTCGGTTCATGTAAAAGCCTCGTGTATTATGAATTAGAATCGGCTTTTGGTGGCATAAAAGACTCTAATGCCGCACAGTTACTATCTGCCATTTGCTCGATGCACCTAAAACCTGAAAATTCGAAAGCTCCATTTTCACCTAAATTTATAATGCAAGACCGTAGAGGTCTTATTGCAAATGATTTTTCTAAAGAGTCTTTGAACTCTCTTTCTCAATTTTGTTCGTTTGTAACAATACCTGAATTAAAGGCAAGATTAGCTGATATTTCTTGGGTTACAAAAGCAGGAAGCGTTGAACATGCATATATGGCAATTGAATCATATATTGAATCAGCAAAGAGTTTGTTAGCTGTAGCTGATTCATGGATATATCCTGCGGAAAGAATTGAACGAGCCTTAAGGCTAAGCTGCATGTTTCGAAGGGGTTCGCAACGACCTGATTTATTTGAAAAATTATCAGACTTTATTTTATCTGAAGTAAACAATAAAAAAATAGATGATTCGCCTTTTTATGCATTGCGTTTATTAAAATTATCACATGAATGTGGTGTTGGGGATGATGACTGGATTCTTAATACTGCAGAAGAAATTGCTCAAACTCGTTTTGAAATAGGCGACACAAGAACAGCGATAAGTGGGTGGGAATGTGCATTGCATTCTGCAATTTCAACACGAGATAAAATTAAACAGCAAGAAATTTGGAGAGAAATAGCCTCTTGCCACGTTAAAGATTCTGAAATACAAGATGGTGGTTTGATAGCCGCTAACTGTATACTTAGGGCAATTGATGCTTTGTCTAAAGTTCCTAATACTAGACAAGAAAGACTTGAGCTATATGAGACTATGAGAGATCATCAAATCGAATCCCTGCATCAACTTCATGAGTTTTCATCTCCGCCCCAAGACATTAGCGAAATTGTTCATCAATCAAAACTTGAAGTTCAAGGTAAAGATTTTTTCGATATGCTTTTTAGGCTCGGTGTTCTGGTTTCAAGACCAACAGACATTAATAGGCTCAAAGAGCAAGCTATCGAACAAATGCAAAATAGTATTGCATGGATGTTTAGCGGAACTCATATAGATCATGAAGGTATTACCGTTGCTAAAGTTCCATCAGGAATGGGCCTTGATGATAAACAAGATGGACCTGCTACTTGGTCCACTATGATGAAAAATATCGCAATAGACCATCAACTTGCAGTACAAGGACAAATACGACCCGCTCTAGATGAGCTAATGATACAGCATTATGTTTCAAAGTATGCCTTAGAAAGAATTTTAAAAAATAATCCGTTTATACCTTATGGTCATGAATATTTTTACATAAAGGGTATTTCGTTTGGTCTTGAAGGTGATTTCCTTAGTGCATGTCACATACTTATTCCACAGATTGAGAATTCACTTAGATATGTAGCGCGCACTCAAGGGGAGGAACCAACAACATTACACGGTGACGGTTCTCAAGAAAGAAGTGGTCTTAAATTTCATTAGAACATCCTGTTGTTATTGAAACTTTAGGGCAAGATATTATTGGTAATCTACAGGCAATATTAATAGATAAGATATATGGGGATTTGAGAAATCAAATGTCACACGGGTACATGCCAGCAGGTCACTTTTATGGTGTTGCCCCTGTCTTTCTTTGGTGGCTAGTTTTACATATTGTGATGTTACCACTAGGTAGTCATTGGAAACTACATTATCGACCTGAAAATAAAGCTAACAAGGAAATTAAATTAAACAGTGGTTTATAGTTTTTACATTATGACTCATTGTTTTAGTACGCTTAATTCGGCGTTGGGTGTTCTTCCGATAGAGGGTAAGTTGTGGACGATAATATAGATGATAACCCTGAATGGGTAACTCGCAGCAAAACAATCAAGCAACTCATGAAAAAGCTGCAAACGTTCGAGAATCAAGACTTAAAGGTTCAGATTTCAGTTGATGGTGGTGAGTCCTTCAAATGCATAAGTTTAGTTGGCAAGCACAATAAAGGCGGGGTGCAATATTGTGTTCTTGAAAATTTTGAGTAAATGTTTAGCCGTTATAAATATTTGAGAATCTAATGAAGCAATACTCTGTAGTAAAAGTTATATCTCTTAATAAAAAGTTTATCTATTCAGAAAAAAGCTTTGGCTCAAGAGCTCCTCAAGTCGGTGATGTTGGAACAATAGTTGAAGTTTATGATGGAGCCTTTGATATTGAATGTTGCGATGAAAATGGTGTTACTATTTGGCTTGAAATATTCGAACCTAGTGATGGTGATTTAGAGTTACTGTACATATAGTAAGCTTTTATTAGTGACGAATACTTTCCCTGCATTCTATCCAGCAAGTATTTATCAAAAACAACCATCAGGTTTAACGCCATTGGCATTAAACCTGATGGCTCAAACTCAACCAATCAGCGTTAATTAGTCGGCATTAAATATATCTCGCGCACGTTGTTGCGCTGGTTTGCTTCAATGGCAAACAGTACGGCGTCGGCCACATCTTGCGGGTCGAGTTTGTCGGGCTTTGCTTCATCAAAAAATGGGGTGTTCACCATGCCAGGGGCTATGGTGGTACAGCGGCCGTTCCACTCGCTCATTTCCTCAGCTAAGTTTTGACCAAATCCGTAAGCAAACCATTTAGTTGCGCCGTAAATAGAGCCTTTAATTGGCATACGGCCAGCAGCTGGGCTGGTTAATATAAAGTGGCCTTTGTTTTAGCCCACATGTCTGTGCGCTTTGTTTAGAAATTTGCTACCACAACAAAGTAATGCACAGTATCCTGTACATGTAATAATTTTCCAGCTAAACTTGTCTTATATAATGTACAAGTGAGGTGCAAAATGAGAATAGTGTCTTTTACCGAAGCCCGAAATAGTCTAAAAGCCGTTTTGGATAATGTAATTAATGATGCAGATACGACAGTAATCACTCGTCGTGACACTGAAGATGCGGTTGTAATGTCATTAGATTACTACAACAGCCTTATGGAAACTGTTCATTTACTTCGCTCTCCAGCGAACGCTGAACATTTAAACCGTTCAATTGCGCAGTATAAAGCGGGCAAAACGACTCCACGAGAACTTATTGATGAGTAACAGGTTATTATCATGGACTGATGAAGCTTGGAATAGTTATGTCTACTGGCAGACTCAAGATAAGAAAACCTTGAAACGTATAAATAAGCTAATTGCTGATGTTAAGCGTTCTCCATTTGATGGGATTGGAAAACCGGAACCCCTTAAAGAAAATCTTTCAGGCTTTTGGTCTCGTAGAATAGATGATACAAATCGTTTGGTATATGCCGTGGATGATACAGCAATTACAGTTATCTCGTGCCGTTACCATTACTAAATAAACAAGATAAATAAACAAGACATCCATCTTAAATTCTTCATTCTATCCAGCCAGTATTTATCAAAAACAACCATCAGGTTTAACGCCATTGGCATTAAACCTGATAGCTCAAACTCAACCAATCAGCGTTAATTAGTCGGCATTAAATATATCTCGCGCACGTTGTTGCGCTGGTTTGCTTCAATGGCAAACAGTACGGCGTCGGCTACATCTTGTGGGTCGAGTTTGTCGGGTTTAGCTTCATCAAAAAATGGGGTGTTTACCATGCCAGGGGCTATGGTGGTACAGCGGCCATTCCACTCGCTCATTTCTTCAGCTAAGTTTTGCCCAAACCCGTAAGCAAACCATTTAGTTGCACCGTAAATAGAGCCTTTTATTGGCTTACGGCCAGCGGCTGAGCTGGTTAATATAAAGTGGCCTTTGTTTTGACGTAAATGAGGCAAGGTTGCTTTTGCCGTCCACAGCAGGGCTTTAATGTTTACGTCTATCATGGTTGACCATTCATCGGGGTCGCCTTTTTCAGTGCCTGCGGTTGAAACGCCCATACCTGCGTTGGCAAATGCGGCATCTAGTCGGCCAAATTTTTTAAGCCCTTTTGTTACTACGTTTTCAAGTTCGGTAAAGTCGGTGGCATCTGCGGGTACACTCAGTGCGTTATCTTCACCTAACGACTCAACTAGTTCAGCTAATTTATCTTCACTTCTGGCGGTAAGAATGACTTTATGGCCGTTATTGACCAATGTTTTTGCACTCGCTTCACCTATGCCACTAGAGGCACCTGTAATTAGAACTACTTTTTCTTTCGCCATGATTATTTCTCCTATGTTTACATATTCAAAATGATAAGAACGGTTTAACTAATACGTGCTATTAACTGTACCAGTTCTGGGTTAACGGGGCTTGAATGCAGGTCACTTTACGAATGAATTATTTGGATGATGTTAGGTGAGTGGCTTTAATGGGTTTTTGCAAAGGTGGAGAGTTCGTTTTTGTTATACTTTTTATAAAAAAAGCGCACCTTAAAGTGCGCTATACGTTTATTGTGTTATGTCAAAGCTAACTGAAAGGTCCTCAGTTTGCGGTACACTAATTTGCTTAAGTTGATAAACAGTGAAATCAGTATCTTCTAGCTCTGCATCGTCTATATGTGCGGTGCACGTATAGCCAAGTTGGTAGTCTCCCGGTGTAATGAAAGCAAGCTCAAACTCATATTGGTTATCGTCTTGGTCAAATACAACATTTGCGGTCGCAAGTGGGGCATCTTCTGGGGTTTGCTCATCTATTTCGTATATATCTTTAGGTATTTGAGCATCTGATGAATATAAATATACGGCGTGTCCAAACGTTGAATCTGCAGCAGCAGTGGCGATATTGTCTGTTTCACAGTTATTAATAAGCGCTTGGCTTACTGTGCCTTCAATTTCTTGTGACTCAGAAAGATTTTGTAATCGTACGCCTCTAGGTTTTAAAAAGATCGCCTCATTATTTTGGGGATCGACCAGCGATTTTTTTAGGTCAAATTCTAAAACAAAGTCGTTATCAGTTTGGTTAAGTGTAAAGCCATCGAGTTGTATTTCGCCTACACCATCATTCCCTTTTCTTTTTACCACGAGCGGAGCAATGCTGTCGTCTTCGTATACTACGTGAGATGTAAAACTAAGGTTATTAGTATCGCCATTTATAACCTGAGCGCGGATCCACGAGTATTCGCCTGCTGGCACTTCTTGATCGTCAAGCAGCTCAAAAACATCATCCCCGGTGTAATCGAGCAAATTAACCATTTGTGGTTGAGATGCGTCAGTTTCACTTCGGGTTTCAAAACTAAATTCTTCATCGCCTTGTGTTTTAATAGTGATTGAATCAAACACGACGTTAACCGCTTTTAAACCACTAACCGGCGCATCTGACACACCAAGGCTAAAGGTTGACTTGTCGCTAGATTGTGGCGGTGTTGTGTCATTGTCATCACTTGAAGAGCCACACCCGGCTAATGCAAAAAGAACGGCGCTGCTGACTAATGTTGATTTAAAATTCATGATTTACTCCTTTAGTTTATAAAGCGGATTGTAGAAGGGCTAAGCTGAATTTAGATTGAACTGGTTTTTTGAATAGTTACTTGAAATTAATCTTTATTTTACTTTGCGCATTTTTGAACAAAAGTATGTACGCCATAGGTTAACTAGTTTGTGAGCACAAAGGTTTTAAGTGTGAAAATTTAAGCGAAAAAAAGAAAAACTTTGCCCAATTAATTTGCTGATTTAGGCACACCTTCCCCTTATTTTAATGCTATCGCTTTAAAATTTTTACTATATACTCCCGCCACTTCTTTTGAAGTGTATAGATTTAATTCTTGCTGATAATCAGCCCATAGTTGGAATATGTATGAAAGATAAACTTATTGTGTTTTGGCAAAGCCATTCAGAAACAATCATCACTTTAGGTTACAAAGTGGTATTAGCCTTGGCTATTTTAGTTGCGAGTGCGCTTATTGCGCGTTCAGTAAAAAAAGCGATTAAAAATTCTAAGTCGCCATTAAAAAAAGTAGACGAAACGCTACTGCCGCTTTTATCGAGCATTGCGGGGTATTTAGTTTACATAATTGCTGGGCTGTTTATTTTAGATATTTTTGGCGTTAATACGGCAAGTTTAATAGCGCTAATGGGCGCGGCGGGTTTAGCGATTGGTTTGGCGCTTAAAAACACCTTAAGTAATATTGCCGCTGGCATTATGCTATTAATACTTAGGCCATTTAAAATAGGCGATTTTGTAGATGCGAGCGGTACGCTTGGCACAGTAAACGAAATAAACTTATTTACGACCATTTTTAAAACCACCGACGGCCTTTATATCGCATCGCCTAACGGTAAAGTGTGGGGCGGCAACATTAAAAACTTTACCCGCAACGGTAAAAGGCGCATGGATATAGTGGTGGGAATTTCGTACGCCGACTCTATTGATGTTGGCTTAAATGTACTTAAAGAAGTTGCCGAATCAGAAAGCCGATTACTCGCAGATCCAGCGCCTAAAGTAATGGTTACTTCAATAGGCGAAAGCGCAGTAAATATTCAATTACGTGCATGGGCTGTAAATGGCGATTACTGGCAAACCGTGTGGGATTTAAATAAACGCGTTAAAGAAGCCATAGAAGGCGCGGGGCTGAGTATTCCGTTTCCGCAGCGAACACTACATATATCTGAGTCGATGGCATCGGCAGTAACGGTTAATAACGGTTAATAACGGTAAATAAAACCTTTAAACACTATTAGCATAAGCACAAATAAAAATAGCGAGCCTTGGCTCGCTATTTTTGTATTAGCTTTTTGCTGACGAGTATTAACCTTCTAATTGAAAGTCGTACACCGAGCCTAAGTTAAGCAGTTGGGTTAGTTCATCCAGTGCTTGGTAGCTTTCGGTAAGTAGGGCTGAATCGGCAAAGTCGCTTGCACCTAGCTTATCCCGGTAGTTACGCTTTGCCCAGTCACAAAGCTGAGTGTATTTAGTATCGGTTAAAATAACCTCTGGGTTTACCGCAGCAAGTTCTTGCTCGTTAAGAGCTACACGTAAACGTAAGCAGGCAGGGCCGCCGCCATTTTGCATACTTTGGCGCAGGTCAAAAAACTGCACTTGGTTTACTGGGTTATCCGCTAAAATCATTTCTTCAATGTAGGCGTTTACTGCGCTATTACGTTGGCACTCTTGTGGCGCTACTAATAGCATTGAGCCATCATCTAGGCTTACTAATTGGCTATTAAACAAGTAACTGCTTACTGCATCGCTAATGCTTACTTTATCAGTAGGTACTTCAATTATGTATAGCTGTTTGCTGCCGGTGTAGGCATCGCGAATTTCTTGCAGGGCATCGTGTTGGTTTAAAAATGCTTGCTGGTGGCAAAGCAATACGTTTGCGTTACCTACTGCAATTACATCGTTATGAAACACGCCTTGGTCTATTACATCTGGATTTTGCTGCAGTAAAATTTGGCTCGATTCTTTTAAATTATGTAATCGGCAAATGGCTTCTGAGGCTTCAAGTGTTTGCCTTGCAGGAAACTTAGCCGGTTTTGGTAATTGGCTGTTAAAGGCACTTGCACCAAATACAAACATTTCTAGGCCTTGCTCGCCGTGGCTGTCGCAAAGTCGGGTATGGTTAGCCGCGCCTTCGTCGCCAAAAAAGCCCTGATCGGGTAAATGCGTGTGGTGTGCAAAGTAGCTATCGTTATTAAACATGGCTTTTAGTAAGCGGGTAGTTGTAGCAGGCTCTAGGGAGCGATGAAACTTATTGTTTAAATTAGCTGAGGTAAAATGCACTTTGCCATCGAGGGTGTCTGGCGATGGAGAAACAGTAGCGGCATTGGCGGTCCACATTGCAGAGGCCGAGTAACACGCGCGCAATAAAATAGGGTCGGCTTTAAATGCTTTATGAATAACTTGCGAGTCGTTGCCGGTAAATCCTAGGCGACGTAGTACGTTTAAATCGGGGCGTGCGTGGGGCGCAAACACACCTTGTGTTAGGCCTTTGTCGTGCATGGCTTTCATTTTTTCAAGGCCCTGTAGCACAGCTTCTTGAGGGTTTGAAAAACTTGCCGCATTATTTAACGAGGCAACATTACCATACGATAAACCCGCATAGTTGTGAGTAGGGCCAACTAAGCCATCAAAATTTACTTCTAAGGCGTGCATACACGTTCCAATCATATTGTTTTTAGTTACTTAACAATACAACGCAATGGCCGCGCTTGCAAAGCCTATAAATACGAAATTTATCGGCTGTAAACTCGCTCTTTGTCGCACGTGGTATGGGTATTACTCGGATCGTTTACCTGCCATACGCTAATGTCTAAACGCCATAGTAGGTAAAGGGTGTGGTATAGGTTAGCCATGGTATTTTCCTTGAAAGTTTCACTGAACACATCTGTACTGTGGAAGAATTATGCCAACTGTTAATTGAATATTTTATGAATACAAATCAGATATTTATTAAAACACTAAAAATAACTTTTGAGCGCTTAGCACCATTTTGGGGCTAAAAGGCTCAAAAGTTGCACCAAAAAGCCACGCAGCGGGTGCGTAGCGTATGGTTTATACGCTGTATTTAGCGCCCTACTTTACCCTTTACTAGTGGGTCGAACAACAGCACACTAAATTTTCCTTGGCTGGCGTTTTTACCGTTATTTAATACTGGCGAGCGGTGTAGCTCATCTACGGTAAAATATATTTTATGATCGGCGCCATAACTAAAGCCATCAGGCCAGCTTAAGCGCTCGTCTTTAAATAACACCTGGTATTTACCGCTTGGTTTTACTACACCAATTGCGCCGTTGGTTATGTCGGTAACATACACATTACCGCCGCCATCAACAATAATGCCATCTGAAATTGGTTTAGTGCCGTAACGCGTTACTTTACTTTCAAGGGCGCTTGCGCTCAGGCTTTTATTGTTAATATCGCTTGTGGCAATACGGTAAACCGATGTGCCAGACATAGAGCCAAAGTAAAGCCACTGTTCGCTTGGGTCGAGTGTGATTGGGTTTACGCCTAAACGTGCTGGTTGGCCGCCTAGTTTCATGGTGCGCCCTTCAATGACCATGTCGATGTTTTCGGCTGTGGTGTATGGGCTATTTTGTAAGACTCTGCGCGCCTCACCTGTTTTTAAATTTACGGTAATAATAGCGGCTTGGCTGCCTTGTGCGGTGTCGGCAATGTATACAACGCCGTGTTTATTATCGATAACTAAATCGTTTAAAAACGAGGTGTCGGTAATGGTGGGTTTAGCTAAATAAATTATTTTATGCAGCTGCTCTTTGTTGGTATCCCAACCGACTAAACGCCCAGCACGATCAGGGCCTGATGTATCAAGCATCCATAACACGCCATCGGCAGATACATTTATGCCAAGTACATCATAAAACCCTTTGCCGTTTTTATACGCGTATGCCCATTCTTCATTAGGGTAGGGCTTGGTGGTGCCATCGCTTAATAGCTCCATAATTTTTTGTTTTTGGCCGTAAAAACCATGTACCGATAAAAACTTACGGCCCGAGGGCGTAATAGCAATATTACCCGGTGGGTGCTGCGCGTCGAATGTGGCTACTGTTTTTAAATCAGCATTTTGATTAGCGGTATTAGCAAACACACTGCTGGTTAAAAACGCAGTGCTACAGGCTGCAACTAAAAGTATTTTTTTAATCTGGTTCATGCTTCAAAGCCTTCTAAAACAAGTTTACCGCGTGAGGTGTGCGATTCTAAAATTTGGTGTGCTTTATATAAATTAGCGGCGTTTATTAATCCTAAATTTTGCCCAAGCGTGGTTTTAAGTGTACCTGAGTCTATCAGCTCGCTAATTTCATTAAGTAAGGTGTGCTGCGCTGTTATATCGGCGGTAGTAAATAGCGAGCGGGTAAACATAAACTCCCAATGCACCGATATACACTTACGCTTAAATTTTAAAATATCGAACGATGTAGGGTCGTCTATTAGCGCAAATTTACCTTGCGGTTTAATACACTCTACTATTTGGTCTTGGTATTGGTCGGTGTGGGTTAAGCCAATAACGTAATCAAACTCAGCTAAACCAAGCTCTAGGCGCTGCTCGTTTAAGTTTTTAGTATGATCGAGCACGTAATCGGCTCCTAACTCTTTAAGCCAAGTTACGCTTTGCTCGCGTGACGCAGTACCTACCACCTTTAGCCCAGTAAGCTGCTTTGCAAGCTGTACCAAAATAGAGCCAACGCCACCTGCGGCGCCAATAACTAAAATAGATTGCTGAGTATTTTGCTTATTTTTAGGCACTTGCAGGCGATCAAATAGCATTTCGTAGGCGGTAATACTGGTTAGCGGCAGCGCTGCGGCTTGTGCGTCGGTTAATGTTTTAGGCGCACGCCCTACAATACGCTCGTCAACTAATTGAAATTGCGCATTACTGCCTTGGCGCGATAAATCGCCGGCGTAAAATACACGATCCCCCACATTAAATAACGAAACCGACTCGCCAACGGCTTTTACAACGCCTACGCCGTCCCAACCTAATACTTTGTAGCCTTGCTCTGGCGCTACATTTGCACGTATTTTTGTATCAACAGGGTTTACCGAAATAGCATTTACTTCAATAAGTAGGTCGTGCCCGGTGGCGGTTGGGGTATCAAGTTCAATTGCTTGTATAGAGCTTGCTGTAAGCGTTTTAGTGTTTTTGGTGTAGCCAAATGCTTTCATGTGCGTTCCTGATGATTTTAACCAAGTGTTTTTAACTTATAAGCACTATAGCTCAGTTGAAAAATAGAAAAAGACATGAAAAACTAAAGCACTTTCAAATTTTAATTGAAAATATGCGATCATTTAACGATATTCAAACTTTTATAGATGTAGCCAGTTGCGCCAGTATTTCTGAAGCCGCAAGGCAAAACGCACAAACCCCAGCGGCGGTAAGTGCAGCTATTAAGCGCCTAGAAAAAGACTTAGGAAACGTGCTGTTTATTCGCTCTACTCGCAGCTTACGCTTAAGTGTGGCAGGGGAGCAGTTTTTAAGTTACGCCAAAGACTCCCTTTCGCTTATTCAACAAGGGGTAGCTGCAGTACAAACCGCAGTGGGCGAAGTAACGGGAACGCTACAGGTATCGGCCCCGTGCGACTTAGGGCGCAATAAACTAAGTGAATGGCTTAATGAGTTTTTAGCACACTACCCGAATGTAAAACTTAAACTGCACTTAAGTGACGAAGTAAGCGACATTTACAGCCAATCAATTGATATCGCACTGCGCTTTGGTGTACCAAAAGATTCGCAGTTAATTGCAGCGCCACTTTTTTTAAATAATGCGCGTATTTTAGTGGCCTCTGCTGAGTATATTGCTAAAAATGGATTGCTTACACATCCACTTAATTTAACGCAGCACACCACCATTACCTTTATGCGCTTTGGCGAAGTGTTTAAAGAGTGGCGATTTTATAAAAATGGCGCAGTGCAAAAAGTGCAGCTAAATTGCCAACACATAGTTAACGATGGCGAAATGGTTAGGCGCTGGGCGCTAGAGGGCAAAGGCATTGCGTATAAGTCGTACTTAGATGTAATTGATGATTTAGCAAGCGGGCAGCTCGTTCATTTATGCCCCGAGTGGCAAAGCGATCCACTACCGCTTTATATGATGTACGCCGACCGACGCCAAATGACCCCGGTGATCAGCGCATTTAGGGCGTTTATTCAACAAAAAATAACCGCGTTAGTTGGCTAACTCATCATCGTTTTTAGTTGTTAAATCGCTTATTACTAAATCAAGCAGCTGCATTAGCTGTTTGGCTTGTGTGGGGTCTACACTTTCAAACTTACATAATATATTTTTCGGAATATCAGCGGCTTCTTTTTTAAGGGCTTGCCCACTTTGGGTAAGCTGAATTAGGCGCTTTCGCTTATCGTGCTCATCTTTAATAACAGCCAGCAGAGACTTTTCGGTCATTTTTTTGAGTATTTGGGTCATAGCGCCACCATCAATAGCGGTTTTATCTATTAGCTGCGCTATGGTTATTTTGTCTTGCTCCCACAGCGCCATCATTACTACATACTGCGGATACGTTAAATTAAGTGCAGCTAAAGGCTCACGGTAAGCACGTGCAATGCTATTTGATGCCATATATAACCTATGACAAAGCTGATTTTTTAATTTTAATTGCTCAAATGACATACCCAACTCCTAGTGCGTTAATAGCTTCAACTCAAAAAACATTTTAATTTGCATGCAAAGTATTTGCAATCTCTAATTACTTGCCCTATTATTTTGCATGCAAACTAAATTAATTGATAAACTTTGGAGTTCACTATGAATGTATTACAAAACGTTGCCTACACAGCAAAAGCAACTGCAACCGGTGGCCGTGAAGGTGTAGCTAAATCAGACGATGGCCGTTTAAATGTAAACTTATCAACCCCAAAAGGGCTAGGTGGCGACGATGGACAAGGCACAAACCCAGAGCAATTATTTGCAGCTGGTTATGCAGCGTGCTTTATTGGTGCACTAAAATTTGTAGCCGGTAGCGAAAAAATTGCGCTACCAAGTGATACACATATTAACTCTGAAGTATCTATTGGCGCGATTGAAGGCGGGTTTGGCATTGCAGTTAAATTAGCTGTATCACTCGGTGATATGGATAAAACAGCAGCGCAAGAGCTGGTAAATAAAGCACACCAAGTATGCCCATACTCAAACGCTACACGCGGTAATATTGAAGTTGAGCTTTCGGTTATTTAATTAACTGATCACTTAGCATTGTAATAGCCCAGTGGTTTGCCACTGGGCTTTTTTGTAAGCAAAGTTTATTAAATAACGTTATAAATATATAAAAACAGCATGATTAAATTAACCCACGTACCATCAATTGACACAGATGTATTTGTCATTGCAGTGATTAAGTAAGCAGCTCTTTAATGCTGAAAAACGTTGGGAGGATGAAAAGGGTTAAGGCGTTCTGCAAGAACGCCGATAGAGGGTAGGCTTTATCGTCTGTATCGGGTGTGCCTACAACCCTAACTCCGATAACCCTGGGTGGTCGTCGGGGCGGCGCCCTTGGGGCCAGTGGAATTTACGCTCTGATTCTTTGATGGGTAAGTCGTTGATGCAAGCAAAGCGGTTTTGCATTAAACCATTTTCATCGAATTCCCAGTTTTCGTTGCCGTAGGAGCGAAACCAGTTGCCGCTGTCGTCGTGCCACTCATACGCGTAACGCACGGCAATACGATTTTCAGTGAAAGCCCATAACTCTTTTATCAGCCTATATTCCAATTCTTTTTCCCATTTTCCCGTTAAAAATGCAGCGGCTTCCTCACGGCTGTTCACGAAAGAGCTGCGATTACGCCATTTGGTATCCACTGTATAAGCAAGTGATACCTTTTCAGCGTTACGGCTGTTCCAACCATCTTCTGCTAGACGCACTTTTTTGATGGCGCTTTCGCGGGTAAAAGGGGGCAGTGGTGGGCGTGTATTCATGTTTAAATCCTCTTTGGGTAAAGTAACGTTGAATAACTTGTATAGGTTTCATCAATAAGTGACTTTGAATATTAGCCTGTTTAATTGAGCTACAAATCTAATATAACAGTGTCGGAACCTTTCGCTGGCACAGCGCAGCATAACAATACGTCTGATGGGTCAATATATGCACTTGGCTTGGTGCGATACGTTACAGCACCACTTTTTAGTTTAACCGCACATGAGCCACATTGGCCGTTGCGGCAACTGTATGGTGGCGTAAGCCCTTTGCTTTCGGCTACGTCGAGCAGGGGCTTGTCACCCTTGTACCAGCTTTGTTCAATACCTGAGTGGGCAAACTTTATCACAGCAGATTCAGCCTCTAGCTCAGCGTGGTTGCTGGTATCTCTTGATTGGCGAAGTAAAGATGATGGCCCAAACGCTTCGGCATGAATATCTTCATCTTTTACCCCAATGCCAATCAGTAAGTCATACATACTTTGCATAAAACCTTGGGGGCCACACAGATAAAAGTCTTTGTCGAACAGCGATGGGAAATCGACGCTATGCTCTGTGGCCATTGCATTGAGTACGTCCATTACCAAGCTTTGGCTAATTCGCGCTTGGGAAGTGTAATCGTTCGACACAATAGCGTTTTGCGTTTGATTGCTGTGCGACTGACTTAATACAGAATAATACTGAATACGCCCAGCGCTGCGCTTTGCAATGTTGCTCAGCTCTGCATAAAAAGCGCGTTGCTCACTGTTTTTGGCCGCTTGAATAACTGCCATTGGGCGGATATAGCGAGTGCGTATACCTTCATTAACTGCATCATTTGCCATGGCCACCATTGGTGTAATGCCCACACCTGCACCTATTAAAATGGCTGGGCGCTGTTGTGTGTTATCGATAAAAAAATGGCCGCTTGGTGCTTTAATCTGTATTTCACTGCCAATCAATATTCGAGAATGCAAGGTACTTGATACCAGACCATACTCTTCACGTTTTACTGAAATACGATAACCACTTTGCGATGGGGCACTGGATACAGTGTAATTGCGCACAAGCCAGTTTTCAGTATTTTGCTGCTTAATACGCAGGGTTAAGTGTTGCCCTGGGGAAAATGGTAGTACGGGAGAGCCATCTTTAGGCTGTAAGTAAAATGAGCGGATTGTACTACTCTCGTCTTCGATTTTACTGACGGTAAATGCGCGCCACTGGTTGCGTTTAGCTTGTGCTTTAACGATTGCTTCTGCCTGTGACCAAGTACCCGTTGCTTGAGAATTGGGAGAGTAGCTATCGAATTGAGCGCGAAATGGAAGTGCCGCTTTTAATGTCAGCCCTTGGGTTAGGGTAAATTGCCAGCCGCGCTGTGCACCTTGAAACCCTTCTATTAAAGGTGAGTCACTCGCCAGCAAGGTAACCGTGCCGGTTAACATAAAAACATCGCCGCTGGTAAAATCAACAAACAATAACCCTGCCTTGGGGTTGACTAAGAAGTTTCCCAGCGTATTGAAGAAGTTATTTCCTGCATAATCAGGAATGGTGAGGGTGTTTTCGTCAACCTTTATAAAACCTGGCATGCCGCCACGGTGCGACACATCAACCCCCATAGCATTATGGGCAGATAGCTGACGGTTTACTTCGTTTGAAGGTTCGTGACCCGCAGAACTGGCAACAAAAAACGTATCCGCTTGGCGGATAAAGGCCTTTAGGCTATCACTTAGTTCAAAAAACGTTTCAGCGCGCGGAGCTTTGTATGGCGCATCTGGCGAACGGATAAAGTGAAGGTCGCGAGTTTGAATATACTGCGGACAATTCCCAAAAGATTGCTCAACCTCTAAAGCAAACTGGTTGTTCGCTGCGCTGGTAACACAAGCGTTGACGCGGTTTCTACGCCGGGTCGACATTTCTAACCCCAGTAAACCCAATCGAGCACCTTGTGTAATTGCTGCTGCTAATGGATCACCTGATAAAATAGGGGTGTTTACTGTGAGCTGAGTCGGGGAAGGGGACTGCACGAAGCCGGGCTTTCCAGGTAAAATTGACGCCCAAAGTTGCCCCTTATCTGATGTACTACCCAGCACCATAAACGGCAGTTGTTGGAAAAACTGCCTATGCTGATCTGGCATGTATGGGCGGATTGCGCGACGGCCAATATTGTCCATCTGCTCCAGAGCACCTACACTGGCTTGCAACTGACGTTCACCATCGTGAAATGGAGCATAGCGATTGCTTGGTTCCATGGGGCCTCCAATACGGGTAAGTTAATTTGCTTGATTGGTATGACTGGGCTTAGCGCCCAGTCAAAAAAGGTAAGTCAATAGGTTAGGCAACGAGACCTGCTTTAGTCGTTGCCATTGGCTTAAACCCATCTAGTGCCTCTACATTTGCTAAAAAGCGACGAACATTTGGGTACTCAGCCAAGGACACATTACCCTCAGGAGCATGGGCTGTGTACGTATAAATAGCGATATCGGCTATGCTCGGGCTTTCTCCTACCAAAAACGCTCTATCCTCTAAATGTGCATCCAGTTTTTTCAACACGTTGTGGGCTGTAGCAATCGCAAAGTCAGCATCCAAGGTTGCGTTGAACACGGTAACTAAGCGTGCATTGCACGGGCCAAAAGCAATTTCTCCTGCCGCCAATGACAAGAACTTTTGCACTTGGGCTTCAAGCACGGCATCGGTAGGTAAATAGTTCGGCGCGTATTTACGTGCTAGGTAAACCAGAATGGCATTTGAATCACTGATAACCGTGTCACCGTCTTCTAATACGGGTACTTGACCCGCAGAGTTTAGGGCTAGAAAGGGGGCTTTTTTGTGCTCGCCGTTGGCTAAGTCAACATTGATCACTTGGTGGGCGATACCAGCGATGTTCGCAAATAACTCGACACGCTGAGCGTGGCCTGAAAGTGGGAACGAATGAATTTTGACTTCATTTGACATAATAGATCCTCTGTTAGGTATAAGGTTAACTGGCCTTGTTTGGGCTTATCTTTGCGTTCGAACAAATAATAGGCGCTGAATTTCTTATGTACAATACATTGATTTATAGAATCACTATGTACAATATATTCATAAATTATTCGGGATATTAAACGAGGTTTTATGGATACCATTGACGGCATGCGCACGTTTATTGCGGTGGCAAAGCAAAAATCTTTTACAGGTGGTGCCAAACAACTAGGCATAAGCACTAAACTGGCGAGTAAATACATTGCTCAGCTGGAGCAAAAACACGGTGCTTTATTATTTCACCGTACTACGCGCAGTGTTACGTTGACCGAAACTGGGCAGGCGTATTTTGTGCGATGCGTTCCTTTGCTGGAACAATTTGAAGAGCTAGAAGATGTCATTCAGCATCGGCAGTCTGCTCTGTCTGGCACGGTTCGCTTAACCGCACCTACCGCATTTGGCAGTACTAAATTAGTTGATGCACTGGCCCCATTTTTAGCCAAGCATCCGAAAATTAATGTTGAGTTGAACCTGTCTGATCAGTATGTGGCTATCATCGATGAAGGTGTGGATGTTGCTGTGAGGTTTGGGCCGTTGAAGGATTCAACGCTGATCGCAAAAAAATTGATGGATATGCGTATTGTTTTCTTTGCCTCTCCTGAGTATTTAAAGCGCAATGGCAAACCAAGGCATCCCCGTGCGCTGGCGACACACAATTGTTTATTGCAAACTTCTCAAAACGACCCTGAAAACTGGAAGTTCAAGGAAGATGGCAATACGTTCACCGTTAATGTTAGCGGCGATTTTGCTTCTAACTCCCCCAGAGCAGTAACCCATATGGCTTCTCAAGGGCTGGGAATAGGCATGGGCCCACAACACGTGACAGAGCCTTACGTAAAAGACGGCTCATTGCAGTTACTGTTCGAACCCTATGAAGCAAGCATATTGGAGCTAAATGCAGTGTATGCTTCAAATCGCCACTTACCGGCAAGAATACGAGCATTACTTGATCATCTTGCGCTTTCTTTTGCAACTTAGTGGTAATTACCTCAATAGCTACTGTGCAGGCACAATGTATAACGTATCTGCTTATTGATTTAGACTTTGCTTGTGAAGTAGAGCAAAGCGTAGGGCATCTTTTTATCGCACAGAGCTGCGTAAATACCTTGTTAGCATAAGGCTTTAAATTGCAGTAGCGATAAAGCACACCAAGTATGCCCATACTAAAACGCTACAAAAGCCCAGTGGTTTGCCACTGGGATTTTTTGTGTGCTGCAATTTACTAGATATCACATTAATTGAAGCGGGCTTTTAAATAAATATACGAAAATTCGTATATTCACTATTTCATATGTTCTCATTTTGTTTTATTGTATGCACACTAACTAAACGAGGATGCTATGGAACAACTCAACCCACTTCAATTTTACAAATGCTTAGCCGACGATACGCGCTTAAAAGCCATGTTATTAATTAGCCATGAGCAAGAGCTATGTGTGTGTGAGCTTGTTGCTGCGCTGGAACTGAGCCAACCTAAAGTGTCGCGCCATTTAGCGCAACTTAGGCAATGTGGCCTATTGAGCGACCGTAAGCAAAATCAATGGGTGTATTACAGTATTAATAAAGCCCTGCCACAATGGGCTCTTAGCGTACTAACGCAAACACAAAACGAAAATTCTGCGTTTTATAACGATGATTTAAATCGACTCAATGCTATGGGTAATCGCCCAGAGCGTGCAGCAAGCTGCTGTTAATTAAGCAAATTGATATAACTTTACTAAAGGTATTTATTATGGCAATTAAAGTAGGTATTAACGGCTTTGGCCGTATGGGACGTTTAACACTGCGCGCAGCACTAGAGTGGCCAGAAGTAGAATTTATTAAAGTAAACGATGTAGCGGGCGATGCTAAAACACATGCACATTTATTAGAGTTTGACTCAGTGCACGGGCGTTTAGCCCAAAATGTTACAGCAAACGAGAATAGCTTTAGTGTGGGTAAACACACTATTACCGTTACCAATAACAAAACCATTAGCGATACCGATTGGTCTGATTGCGATGTAGTGATAGAAGCCAGCGGTAAAATGAAAACCACTGAGCTGTTAAATCAATATTTAGCACAAGGTGTTAAGCGCGTTGTGGTAACCGCTCCGGTAAAAGAAGACGGCATTTTAAATGTGGTTATGGGCGTTAACGATAATTTATATAACCCAGATGAGCACAAAATTGTGACTGCGGCTTCGTGTACGACTAACTGTTTAGCGCCTATTGTAAAAGTACTGCAAGAAAAAGTAGGCATTAAGCACGGCTCAATGACCACTATTCACGATATTACCAATACCCAAACTATTATTGATGCACCACATAAAGACTTACGCCGTGCTCGTTCGTGCGGGACAAGTTTAATACCTACCACAACCGGTAGTGCAACAGCCATTACGCATATATTCCCTGAGCTAAAAGGTAAGTTAAATGGCCATGCCGTACGCGTACCTTTAACTAACGCATCAATTACCGACTGTGTATTTGAGCTTGAGCGTGGTGTAACTGCCGCTGAGGTGAATGAGTGGTTTGCTCAGGCGTCTAAAAACGAGCTTGCTGGCGTATTAGGTTACGAAGAAAAACCGCTGGTATCGATTGATTACAAAACCGATCCACGCAGTAGCATTATTGATGCGCTCTCTACCATGGTTATTAATAATACCCAGCTTAAGTTATACGCTTGGTACGATAACGAATGGGGCTACGCTAATCGTACTGCCGAGCTTATGCTTAAAGTTGCTAAAAGTGACTTGGTTTAACCATTAATTAAAGGTTTTAAGGGCGTTAACCATGTTTGAGCAACTCGCTAATTTACCTACAGCAATAAAACAGTATTTAATAATTACCGGTAATTACTGGGCATTTACCTTAACCGATGGCGCACTACGTATGCTGGTGGTGCTGCATTTTCATCAGTTAGGGTATGGTGCGCTGGCCATTGCCATGCTGTTTTTGTTTTACGAAATTTTTGGTGTGATCACCAATTTAGTGGGCGGTTGGCTAGGGGCTCATTTAGGCCTTAATAAAACCATGAACTTTGGCTTGGCGTTGCAAATAATGGCGCTTGCCATGTTATGCGCGCCAAGTGAATGGCTCACCGTAGCTTATGTTATGGCCGCGCAAGCGCTTAGCGGCATAGCAAAAGATCTAAATAAAATGAGCGCCAAAAGCGCCATTAAACACTTAGTGCCCGAGGGAGAAAGCGGCCAAGGCCAGCTTTACAAATGGGTGGCTATTTTAACGGGCTCAAAAAATGCGTTAAAAGGGGTCGGCTTCTTTTTAGGTGGTTTACTCCTTACGGTACTGGGTTTTGTAGGTGCTTTAAAAGCCCTAATTTTATTACTCACTATTGCGTGGATTATTAGCGTTGTATTTTTAAAAGGCGACATGGGCAAGGCTAAAAATAAGCCTAAGTTTAAAGAGCTATTTTCTAAATCCCGTGCAATAAATTTATTAAGTGCAGCACGATTATGCTTGTTTGCCGCGCGTGATGTATGGTTTGTAGTGGCTTTACCTATTTATTTAGCCCAGCAATTTAACTGGAACTTTTGGTGGGTAAGTGGCTTTATGGCGCTTTGGGTAATTGGCTACGGTGGTGTTCAATCGCAAGCGCCGCGTATTACCGGCACCAGTAATTCAAACGTTGATACCGTTAAACATGCCTATTTATGGGTGTTGCTGCTAAGTGGTGTAACAGCACTATTAGCACTTTTTATGCAACTTGATGTGGCCGTGCATGCCACGCTGATTATAGGTTTACTTATATTTGGCGGTGTATTTGCCGTTAATTCATCTGTGCATAGTTACTTAATTGTCAGCTTTGCTAAAAGCGATGGTGTATCGCTTGATGTTGGCTTTTATTATATGGCCAATGCCATGGGGCGTTTACTGGGCACGGTGCTTTCGGGGTGGGTGTTTCAGGTTTATGGCTTTGTAGCGTGTTTGTGGGTGAGCGTTGCTTTACTCATAGGTGCCACAATAACCACTGCTATTTTGGCCAAGCGTTAGGCCTAGTTGTTCAAAAAACTTAAATTATTTTATGTTATTGATGGCTTGATGCAGTTTGTATATTAAACTGTAGGAGTGTTTTAACAAAAGGTAATTTAAGTGCGAGAACTCACGTTAGCAAAAAAGTTATTATGGATAACTGTAGGGAGTACATTTTTAACAGTATTAGTACTTTCTGGGGTTTTATGGTGGCAAATGTCATCAAACAGCGAGGCGCTCGCTAAAGAATCTGAAAATTATATCGTGGCCGAAGTTGAGCAAAAGCTTAACGCAAACGCGGCTGCTTACGGCGAAAAAATTGCCGGATTTATCAACGAAGCTTACCGAATTCCAAACTCATTAGCTGCATTACTTGGTGATGCGGCTAATACTCAAACATTAAACCGCGACACGGTAGTGAGCATTAACCGCTCTATACTTGAAAAAAATCGGTTTTTATCGTCAATTTATTCGCAGTTTGAAGCCAATGCCTTTGATGGGCAAGACGCGCGATTTAAGCAAGGATATAAACACTCAGTTAATGGCGATGGCACGTTAGAAGTATATATAACGCGTGACCAAAACGGCATTATTGAGCAGCAAAAAGTAGCTAACGCTGCCGATAAATACCTGACCTCGTTAAACGAATTTGGTATTCGTGAAGCGCATTGGTATTTATGCGCAAAAGATACACTTAAGCCCTGTATTATGGAACCTTACCTTTACGAAATACCTTCTGGCGATTCGGTTATGCTTACCTCTTTAACCGTACCTATTACTAAATCGGGCCGCTTTATTGGTTTAGCAGGCGTTGATTTAACGCTCCCTACGTTTCAGGGCTTAACCGAAAAGCTTTCGAGCGAACTTTATAACGGCCAAGCAAAAGTAACACTTTTAAGTGATATAGGTTTAATTGTAGGCAGCAGTCACTACAAATCTAAATTAGGCCGCCCATTTAAAGAGGCAGTTAGTAGTAATACTTACAGTGAGCTGGTTAAATTTAAAGGGCAACATGGCCTTTTTAAAACACCTAGCGAGTATTTAGTTAACTACCCAATTAACATTAAGCTGGCTAACACTCAGTGGAGCCTACTTATTGAAGTGCCAAGTAATTTAGCGCTAGAGGGGCCCAATGCCTTAGCTAAAAACATGAGTGACTCGGCCAATCAGCTCGGTGTTGTTATTTTAATAACCGGTGCTGTTATTGCTTTAATTGCTTTTATTATTATGAAAGTAGTAGTAGGCACTGTGGTTGCACCTCTTGAGCAAATTCAACAACGTGTAGATAACCTTGCCAGCTCAGAAGGTGACTTAACTCATACACTCCATGTAGATACCCACGCAGAGCTGATTGCGCTTGCGGGCGGTTTTAATGCCTTTTTAGCTAAGTTACGTGGCTTAATTGCAGAGCTTAAAGATGTATCGTCGCAAACAAAACAGCAAGGCGAAATAGCACAGCATATTGCTATTGATACAAAACATAATGTGCAATCGCAGTTTCAAGAAATTGAAAGCGTAGTGACCGCTATGAACGAAATGAGCGCCACCGCACTTGAAGTTGCCAGAGCCTCTGAGCAATCTGCTCAACAAGCGGATGAAATAAATGGTTTAGTGGTTAGCAGTGAGTCGAGCTTGTCATCGGCTATGAGCCAAGTGAAAACCATGTCTGAAGAAATAAAAGAAGCCAACCAAGCGGTTGAAAAAGTGGCTTCGCGTAGTAAAGATATTACGCAAATTTTAGATGTGATCAGAACCATTTCGGAGCAAACAAACTTACTTGCACTTAATGCCGCCATTGAGGCAGCACGCGCTGGCGAGCACGGCAGAGGCTTTGCGGTAGTTGCCGATGAAGTACGTGCACTGGCGTCTAAAACACGCTCATCTACCGATGATATTAGCCAACTTATAGATAGCTTATTGTTAGAAGTAGGTAATGCATCAACCGTAATTGAAAAAGGCGTAGTACGCGCGCAAAGCGCAGTAGACGAAACCTCAGTGGCGTTTGACGCGCTGCACAGTGTGGTAGTAAAAGTAGATGAAATTACTAATCAAATTACCCACATTGCCACCGCAGCCGAGGAGCAAAGCTTAGTAACCGAAGAGATAAACCGTAACCTTACGCTTATTTCTGATGCTGCATCGCAACTTGCTGATTTATCGACTCAGGCGGGCGATAGCAGTGAAGCGCTTAATGCACTGGTAGCGCAGCAAGATAGCGAGCTTAATAAGCTTAAAACGTAAGTAAAGCTCAACCCTAGCAAATATAAAAAGCGGCTAATTCACACGAATTAGCCGCTTTTTTTAGTTGAGACTTTTTAGAAGTTAGTAAAACGAAACGTTATAGCTTTTTGATCAAGGCAAACATTTGGTTGATCATTGGCTGCGCTAATTGCTCAACCCCTGGGCGGTTAAAATAGCCACGCAGCCCAGTAAATTGCACCTGAAAAAATTGCGCGTATTCAAGCGCGGTAAGGTTGCTGCTTAGCTCATTATTTTTAATAGCTTGAGCAAATAAGGTGGTTAAGTAGGCTTCAAATTTTGCCGATAGGTCTAAGCTTAGCTCGTATAACGAGGCGTCTTTTTCTGCAAATTCGCTGTTTGCTTTTACCAACATACAAATAGCACTTGGGCTACAGTCTTTGGTTTTAATAATTACGTTTTCTACAAACGCACGCAAACCACCTAAAACAGAGTCAGAACTTGCTAAAAACCCGTCAATTTGGCTTTTCATTTGTACTGTGTAGTCTTTTAAAGACTCGCTGTATAGGCCTTCTTTAGAGCCAAACGCCGCATATATACTGCCTGGGCGCATGTTAATGGCTTCTTGTAAATCGCGGGTTGAGGTGGCGTTAAACCCCTTTTCCCAAAACAATTGGCTTGCAACACGAATTACATTATCGCGCTCAAATTTAACTTTGTTAGCCATTTTAATCTCAACTATTTTGAACGTATGCTCAATTTTAACTTGAACAGTCGCTCAAAATCAAATAGTATGTGTCTCGAAGTTACTTAACCTGGCACCAGGTTACTCAAACACATTAATTTATTGGAGCAGAACATGGCAGAATTTACGTTATATACTCAAGACAACGCACCAGAAGAGTCAAAATCGCTTATGGCTGATTCAGTAGCAGCATTTGGCATGTTACCTAACCTTCATGCCGTAATGGCCGAAGCGCCTACGCTACTTAAAGGTTACCAAGTACTGCATGAGTTATTTCAAAACACCTCGTTTAACGCAGAAGAGCTAACTGTGGTATGGCAAACAATTAATGTTGAGCACGAGTGTCATTACTGTGTACCAGCACACAGCGCAATTGCCGCTTCAATGAATGTAGACCAAGATATTGTTGATGCCCTAGTAAACAAAACACCACTTGCAGATGCAAAACTTGAAACACTACGTGAAACCACGCTTGCAATGACACGCGATCGCGGAGTAATTAGCGATGAGCAAATTGAAAAGTTTTTTGCAGCAGGTTACGGTAAACAGCAACTACTAGAAATTGTTGTAGGCTTATCGCAAAAAGTAATGAGCAACTACACTAACCACCTTGCTGATACACCAGTTGACGAACCATTTAAAAAGTTTTCTAAATAATAGCGGTTTTATAAATAACAAAGGCAGCTTAGGCTGCCTTTTTGTGCTTTAAGCGAATGGCCATTATTTAAATTTAACGGCTTTAGTGCTGCGTGTATAAGTACGCTGCTCGGGCTTAGTCCACTCACCCTTTTTTAAATAAGAAGTTGAAACTACAAACGTATCGTTTTTTAGTTCGCTGATCGAGCGCACTTTAGTAATACCTTCTTTACTGCCTGTTACCTCTTCATACGCTACAAATTGGGTAGGGCTGAGCACTTTCATGGTGCCTTTTGTGTAAAAACCTGCGGTAGTAAAATAGTAAAACACCAATGATTCTTTTTTACTGTCGTAAAAAATCATTGATTCCCCACCATACTCACCTTCATTAATAGAGTGCTTGGTATGTATAGCTTTACCATTTAATGCGCGCTCCCAGTGGCCAACATCTTGTACAGGTTTTGCGCCTTTAGGTACGTCAAAATCGGCCTGCCAAGTACCTAAATAAGGTTTAAATACAGCGAGTTCTTTATCAAGGTTGCTTGGGGTATCAGTGGCGTAACTATTAAAGGCGTATAAGCATAATACTAAAAATAGGGCTTTAAAGTATGTCATAATTTGGCTCTTATTATTTTGGTTTAACTCTTTTTAGTATAGGCGATCATGAATTGATAAAGAAAACATTAATCACCTTTGCACTGCTTTTTTTGGTCGCAGTATGGCAAGCTCATTGGCTTTATAATATGAGCATTTATATACCAAGCTACTTTACAGGTTTAAGCTTTTTTACTTTTATAATGTACGCATGGGATAAACGACAAGCTAAACTATCAGCGCATAAAAAAGTAAGCCGCACACCCGAGCGCACGCTTCAGTTACTGTCGTTACTAGGCGGTTGGCCCGGCGCACTCATTGCACAGCAATGGCTTAGGCATAAATCGCAAAAACGTCGTTTTATAGTGGTGTTATGGCTGTGTATTGTTTTAAATGTAGCGAGCATACTGTCGGTATTTTTTCTGGTAGGCTAAAAATATAAACACAAAAAGGACTTTTATGACTAGTTCAAGGTTAGCAGGTGTCACTTTAACGCTTATTTTATTTTTACTATTTCCGATACAAGGTTGCGCAGATATGTTTGGCTTTTTTAACAAACAAGATGTAACACTATCACTGCAAATAAAAGGCCGGCTAGTAAAAAATGGGGAGCCGCAGGCGGGTGTTAAAATTACCCGAGAACTCATTTATGGTGATACCTACACAGATGAAGTAATAAGCGATAGTAATGGAGATTTTTACTTTAAAAGTAAAACTATACGCAGCTCTAATCCTTCAAATATGTTTTTTAATAGCTCTTTGCTACAGAGTATTTATATTGGAAATAAAAAAGATGAAGATTCAATACTTTGGGATACTTCAATACAGTTCACGCAAGAGCAAGCGCTACTTTCTGATATGCTAAATCACTTTGAATGCGACCTCAGTGAAGAGGCTGAAACTTACGATATACCGATAAAAGATACAGGCCAGTATTATACAGTTTATACGCGGTGTATACGCTAGGGATTAAGTTAGCTTTATAAAGCCACTAATGTTTATCTATCAGTGGCTTTATAGCAATTGTTAACGTTTTAACTGTGCTTCGCTTTGAT
The DNA here is from genome assembly GCF_028598715.1 of Pseudoalteromonas sp. GABNS16E. Lineage (NCBI taxonomy): Bacteria > Pseudomonadati > Pseudomonadota > Gammaproteobacteria > Alteromonadales > Pseudoalteromonadaceae > Pseudoalteromonas > Pseudoalteromonas sp. GABNS16E. The sequence continues at coordinate 2,924 of NZ_JAQREZ010000031.1, read as the reverse complement.
TAAGCAAACGAATTATTGGGTTTCCTGCTAAAATTTTGTTTTTTAGTAAGTAACCAATAATTAAGCCTGCTATAAACCCACCAATATGTGCGCCATAATCAATTCCATCTGGGCCTGTTATTGCACCAAAAATATTAAACCCTAACCAAATCGCGAAAAACCACACCGCAGAAAGCTTTTTCTGGTAAATTACAAACATAAAAGTAAGGCTTGCATGCCTAAACCACATTAAGTACATACCAAATAAACCAGCAATTGCGCCACTTGCACCTACCCCAGGAATTGCCGACATAGGGCTTACTATGAAGCTAGCAAACGAGGCAAGTAATCCGCACACTAAATACCACATTAAAAAGCGCTTATGACCTAATACATCTTCTAGGTTATCGCCAACTATATGTAAAAAATACATATTGCCTACTAAGTGCATAATAGAGCCATGTAAAAATACACACGTTAAAACACTCCATAACTCTTTGCCTTGGCTTAAATCTGCGGGTGTCATCGCAAAATTATCAATAACATAATTAAAGGCATTTGGATTTGAAAAATACAGAGCAAAAATGAGTGTATTTAAAGCAATAAGGCTGCGGGTCACCCACGGTGTTTTTTTGTGGTTTTATATTATATTCAACTGGCATTTGCGTTAAAAATTGAAAAAGATAGGTTTTCCAACTTACTTTTTGATTGAGCTCACTTAAGCTGTTTTTTAATTCAGGGCTTTTTTCTACGCTTTCTAACTCGTCTCTATCAATCCATGTGCCATCACAATGTCTACATACATCAATTTCGGTATGATAGGCCTCGAGAAGATGAAAACGCTCTAAACTTTTACTACAATCTGGGCAATCAAGTTCTGAAACACCTAAAGATTCTCCAAAATGAGTTTCAAATTTATCACCTTCTGGCCCTTCATTTATTTCGCTGATCATCCTGTTAACTTCGTTTTTTTCAAACCATAAGCCACCGCATTCTCGGCAGATGTCAATTTCTTCACCTTGATATTGGGTTACTTCTAATGGATGATCTTTACAATGAGGGCAGCGTTTAGTTGGCATGTGTTAACTCCTTTAATGAGCCGACTGAAATATCGTTTTGTTGCAGCTCTTTTTTCAATTGTTCGGCACTATTTTTTAATCGAGGAAGGGTAGTCGTTTTTAGTTGTTCTGCTATTTTTTTAAGCTCACTTGCAGCATGCTTAGCTGAGGTTTTTCTGCTAACGGCTGCATTAATTAAAAACTCTGAACGAGAGTAAAAACGGCGTATTTGGGTCAACAGTTCGCTGGGAGTTTCAAGCGTTGTTGGCGAGTATTGCATTGTTTGCCATATGTATTTTTCAAGCGTTGGCTTAAAATATTCCATTTCAGATTTTGGCGGGCTTTTAGCTAAAAGCGCTGCATATTCACTCACACTTTTAACATTATCGGTTACTTCATCAAACAATGAGGTACGTAAATAATAGTTATCTTCCATTTTGCTAAAGTTATCAAATTTAAGTGCCTGTTCTAAACCGCTTTGAGCGGCTAAGTACACGCCAAAAATAGTAGAGATCACCATAAAAAATTGATTTAGCCAAAAGCCAGTACTTTTGAGTTCTTTGTTATCGACCGTTTTTAAGGCCTGTGCCAATTTTTGTGTTGTAGCTGGGTTTTTAGAGTTGTTATTGGGTGGAGCTGGGTTAGTAGGTTCCAACGCTATATCCTTATAATTGCTTCCTTTTTAGACATGATAGAGTACTTACATTGTAGCTAATTATCAATGCGACTTGCCGATAAATGTACCTTCAATGCTAACTAGATGAATTTAACAGCACAGCACCACTTTGGTTTTCGCCTAAGTGGTCGTTTTTGTTATACATAGGGCACTTACTAATAGATAAACACCCACAACCAATACAGCCATCTACGCGGTCGCGTAGGCGCTGCATATACGCTATGCGCTCATCAAGCTGTGCTTGCCATTGCTTTGAAAGGGCTGACCAGTCTTTTTGTGTGGGAGTGCGCTGCTCAGGTAATGTGGCCAGGGTGTGTTTAATTTCATCAAGTGTTATTCCCATGGCTTGTGCGGCTTTTATTACGGCTATACGGCGCAGCACATCTTTTTTATAGCGACGTTGGTTGCCGCTATTTCGCCAACTACGTATGAGTTCTTTTGTTTCGTAAAAGTGCAGGGTTGATACTTTTACGCCGCTGCGCTTAGCGACATAACCTACGGTTAGGTTAGCCTCGGTTAGTTTTTTTTGATCTATTGGCATTGTTTTAAATTTCCGGTTGACCTCAATATAAGTTGAGGTTTTAAGCTTCTTTCAACATTAAAAAAGGAGCTAACTAAATGCAACAAAAACTTAAACGTAGCACTGTTATTATTTACTCAAGCGCACGTAAAAATGGTAATACGCAGGCACACGCTAACAGCTTTGCTGAGCAAAACGATGTAAGGATAATATGCTTAGATGATTATAAAATAGCGCCATACTGCTACAGTAAAAACTATAAAAACGATGATTTTTACGCAGTATTTGAAGCACTGTTAAAGTATGACCACTGGGTGTTCGCCTCACCCGTTTATTGGTACAGCACCACAGTACAAATGAAATTATTTATTGATAGAATAACCGACTACATGGACGATGAAGCATTAAAACCAAAATTACGAACGCTGCGTAGTAAGCATTTTTCAGTGCTTTCTAATGCGTTATCAAGTGAAGCGCCGGCGTGTTTTGTAGAGCAATTTAAAAATACGTTTAGTTATTTAGGTATGCAGTTTATTAATCATCACCATAAAAGTACCCAAAAGGTTAATGCCAGTCAGTTAAGCTGACTGGTATTTTTCTTTTTGGTGGGGTATTTACTTGGTTTGGGTTTGACCCTTCGAGGGTAAAATCTATCTTCCCGCCTCGTCGGAAGTGCGTAATAAGTTAGCTG
>NZ_JAQREZ010000030.1:0-57846 GCF_028598715.1 Pseudoalteromonas sp. GABNS16E | reverse complement strand
ACATCTACGTAAATTGCATCTAAGTTATTCATGCCCTTGCCTTGGTAATCTTATGTTTCTTGGTCGAAAGATCTGATCACCGCAAGGGCATTTAGTTCCATTTCTTATGTGCAGCTCAGGTTAATTACTTTTAAACAACCGGTTGGTTTGTTCCGCCTTGCTGATAACAAGCAAGGGCTTGCAAGTGCTCAGTATAAAAACGGCATTGTAACCAGCTGGAAAATTAAAGGGCGGGAGGCGTTTTAATGGAAAGCCTAAACGCTGCCCTACTTGATGATTTAGCCACCAGTGGTCGCGCGCGCTTTTTTGTACGCCTGGCGTTTAAAAGTGGTGATGTTTTACTGCATACAGGTGTGGGTGAACGTCGCTTTGCTAATTTAACCTGGCATGGCGTGGGTATGCTCGGCACTGTTAGCGAAATACCCGCCAGCGATAAAAACGACAGCACCAGCATACGCTTAACCCTGCATACTCAAGACCAATCCGTATTAGCTGAGGTGGCCGAAAACGACCCCATTAGCCAAGGCTGTGAAATTTACCTTGTAACCGTTGATGAGCATTACCGCGTTAGCCAAAGCCAGCTGCTTGAAAGCGGCTACATTGTTGCCTGTGACGTAGAGCGCGGCGATGTATCGCAAATACAGCTCAGTGTTGCGGGTGAAAGCGAGCGCTGGAAAGAAGCCCGTTTAAATCAACGTTGGAACGATGCTACCCAAAAATCACTATACCCGGGCGATGTATTTTTTAGTGAACAAGCCACCGCCAATAAACAAAACCTACCTGATACACAACCTGGTAACTACATAGGAGGTAAGCGCTATGAACGTCGCCGCTAAGCTTAGTGCGTTTATTAACCAACGTAACTGTGAACCGTTTAAATGGGGCAAAAATGATTGTTGTTTATTTGTTGCTGATTGGGTGCTATTTGCAACTGGTAACGATGTCGCTGCAGACTTTAGGGGTAACTACCGCACTGAAAACGGTGCGTTTAAACAATTATTTAAACGCGGTTTAAACGATGTTCAAAGTGTGTTTAAAGACCGTTTAAACCCATCTATACCTACTGCGTATGCCCGCCGAGGAGATTTAGCAGTAGTTAAGTTTAAAGGTGACCTAGTTGGAGGTATCGTAACGGTTAATGCTGTTGTTTGCGTAGGTGAATTCGGTTTAGTTAGCTTACCCATGAACACCATAAAGGCAGTTTATCCTTTGGAGCCGCGCAATGTCTAAAGTCGTTGATACTGTTGTAGATACTGGCGGTGATATATTTGGCCTTGGCAGAAGCATTTTTGATAAAACCGTGGGTGCTCTTTGGGACTCTCTATCCCCAGAAGTACCTGAAGAAGATTTAGCGACCCTTGGCCAGGGGTTACAAAAGGGTATAGACCAGCCTAGGCGCATTACATTTGGACGCGACCTTGTTGGGGGGGTAATTGCACACCAAGCAGAAGTTGAAAAAGGTGACAAGAAATGGATGCAGTTAATTGTTTTAATTAACGGTGCGCCCATTGATGCCCTTGAAGAGATTTACATTGCTGATAAAAAGCTAAGCGAATACCCCACTGAAAGTTGGGATTATGAGTTAAGTGATGGCCGCCAAACCATTGCAAACACGAAAGCAATGGCAAAAATGGCTGGCTGGACAAGTGAGCATATTGGCTTTGGTCAAAGCTATATTTTTATAGAAATTGAAAATAACCGCGAAGTGTTTGAAGACGGCATAAGCGATATGGGTTTTTTAATACGCGGTGCTCGTGTATGGGACCCGCGCGATACAAGCCAAGACCCTGACGATGAAAGCACCTGGATTTGGAGCCAAAATGCGGTACTGTGCGCCCTGCACTATGTACGATTTTATGGTGCGTATGAGGTACCGTTTAGCCGGTTGCCGCTTCAGTGGTGGATTGCAGCCATAAATGTGTGTGACGAAGAAGCCGAATTTACTGACGCTGAGGGCGTTGTGACCACTGAGCCACGCTACACAACCAACGGTAGCTTTACGTTTAGCACCAAACCCATTGAGGTACTAAACCAATTAGAAGCCTGTTTTGCTGGTAAGATATTTAGACAAATGGGCCAGTGGTATGTTCGTGTAGGTGCCTGGTATGGCAACCCTACTCACACGATTAACCAGGATGACGTACACGGCAATATTAAAATTAAGTGGCATGCTGATTTACGAGACCGTGCTAATGTTGTACGTGCCACTTTTACAGACCCAGACCAAAACTATGACCGTACTGATGCACCGCCCGTAGTGTCTGCTGGGTATCAAGCCATTGATAACCAGATACTTGAAAAGTCTATATCACTCCCATTTGTGCGCAGTAGTACTACAGCACAACGCCTTGCGACAATACATTTAGAACAAACACGTTTAGGCGAAATAGAGTTACCCCTTAAACACAAAGGCTTAGCTGCAGCTGTTGGCCGCACTGTGTATTTAAACTTACCTGGCGAATCGATAAATAATAAGGTTTACCGTGTAACAGAGCGCCGCTTTAGACTAGATGGCGGCGTGACCTTAATGTGTGTTGAAGACGCCCCTGATTTATGGGCTGATAATTTAGTACCTGGTGCACAAAATTTAACGCCAAACAGTGACTATTTAGTGGGCAAACCTCAGCCTATTTTTGATGTACGGGTTACCATTGATGGTGACGGCAATGGTATTATTAAATGGAACCACCCTGCGCCGCTTGCTGTACACGAGTACGATGTTGAGTTTATTAATACTGCTGCTAACGAGGCGGTATTTAAAACCTCTGTAACTTATACGCAAGTTGTAATACCTAATTTGCAACTGGGTGAGTACACCGCGCGTATTAGCGCTAAAAACATATTTGGCCAGCGCTCATTACTTGTTGCTGTGCAATTTAGTGTACTCACCCCTACTTTGCCGACTGTGCATGTAACTGCTGATTATAACCAAATTACATTAACCGCCGAGATTACTGCAGCTGGTATTGGCACTGCGTTTGAGTGGGAGTTTTTAGGCTCTGTAGCACAACCGCAAAGTGGCGAACGTGTGCTTGCACAGATTTATAATCGCATTGGTTTAAAAAGTGAAACTGAGTATAAATTTAGAGTTCGCAGTGTTAATCACTTAGGTTCGAGTGATTGGGTAAATATTACGGCCACTACAACTACCGTTGATTTAACTGAATACATTAATGAATTACCACTCACAAAGCTCAGTAAGGACGCACAAACCCTAATAGAAGATATAAACACCCAAGTAGACCGCCTACGCCCTGAAACTGAAAACAACTTGCCGAGCCTAATTGCAAAAAATATTGATGCCCTCACGGGTTTAAATAGCAAGGTTGAGGTTATAGATTCAGAAAACCCTAACAACCTACAAGCCCAGCTTGCACAATCAAACTCTCAAATAACCAATTTAGAGCGCATTACTGAGGTGTTAGACCCACAAAATGAAACGGGTTTACCTTCACTAATCAAGCTAAATAACTTAGCTATTGAAAAAGAACGCCTAGCCATTCGTAACATTGAACTTAGCGTTTTAAACACCGCTGCTAGCTACACTAATTGGCGTCAAGAGTATGAACGTAGAGTCGCAACAGGTGAACGTTTAATTGATGCAGCCGTGTATATTGATAAAGATACAGGCACTATTGTTAACCGCGCTCACGCTTACACCGATGAAGCATTTAGATCCGCCTCTTTAATGGTTGATGGGGTAAATAGTAAAATCTCGCTAAACGCGCAAGAGTTAGCCAGTTCACAAACCCGTATCTCAAAAGCTGAGGCGCAATTAGTTGTTCAAGCGGCGCAAATAAACCAAAAAGCCACCTTTGAACAAGTAGACTCGCAAATAGCCGGTGCATTGGCCGCGTTACAACCCGCTTACAACTGGCAGTTTAATAGTGGTGATGAAGGATTTAACCCACAAAGCCACCACGCCACCGGTTACATTGTGGCCACAAGCAAAATCACTAGCCCAGCAATCAATTATGATGCCGATGAAAATCCAATGTTTCGTTTGCGTGTTCGTAAGCATGCGGGCGCGCAGTGGCTAGGTAAAATCTATTTCAATGGCGGCAATTCAACCATTAACTTACCAGAGCCGACCACAAATGAGTGGGAAAACTTAAACGTTGATGCTACGGGTACGCAAGATTATACCGGCACCATTAACAGCTTAGAGTTTGATCTTGGTGCGTGTGATATAGACTTTATTCAAGTGGGTAAGCGTGGCGCCAATGATTTAGCACTTGCCGACATTACAGCTCGAACCACTGAGCTTGAACAAGACATAAACGCGGCCACGGGTATTATGGCCCAATACGCCACCACAAATTGGGTAACAGCCCTTGGCTATCAAACACAAAGTAACGTTCAAACGTTAATTGATACATTCAATAGCACATACAGCATAGCAGCCACGCTACAAGAGCTTAACGACCAACAAGTCATTATTAAAGCTAATGCCGCACAAACATGGATTGATGGCGCAGAGGCCACAATACGTGACCAGGTTAGCAGTATTTTAAACAGTGACGAGGGTGTAAACCAGCGTTTGAGCCATGCCGAGCAGTCGCTAGACGCTGTAGCGGGTCAAATAACCTCAAGTGTTACGCAAGTGCAAGGTTTAGCGCGTGATGTTAGCGACCAAGGCATTGCTGGCGTGTTAGCCGCGTACAATGACTTATTGCTTGAGCAAGATTTAGCCGTGCAAGGTGTAAAAATAGCCACGGCGCAAGAGCGTTTAACAGCAATAAGTAATGATGTTGAAAACGTAGCAAGCCAAACCCTTGAACTAATGGCACTGCAAGGTCAAAACGCCGCGTACCTAACGAGCTTGAACCAAGCGTTTGCAAATGAGAAAACAGCCAGAACCATTGCAGAACGTGAACTAAAAGCTGAAATAACCACGCAAAGCACTCAAGCTGTAGCGCAAGCTAATGAGCGTTTAAAAGCTGTAGTTGGTTATTGTATTGACGAAAATGGCAACACGGTAGACGAGCCAGATGCCATAGCGTGTATTGCTGCAGGGCATGAATGGGTAGATGGCCCTTTGGTGCAGTTAATTAATGATTACACCACGGTGTTCGTTAATAACCAAGGCTACCAAACAGCGGCCAACGTACAGCAGTTTATAAGCACCTTTGATGGCGAGTATGGTATTACAGCCACACTACAAGAGTTAGACAGTAACGGTACGATTGAAGCCGCTAAAAGTGCACAGCAATGGATAAGCGCCGCCGATGGCACCATTACCGACCTGATCACCCAGTTTGTTAATACCCCTGATGGTATAAACGACTCGATTGCACATGCCGAGCAGCTTATACAAGCCAATGCCGATGATATTGAAAACGAAGCCACGGCTCGCCAACAATTATCAGTACGCATGGGTGAGGCCGAATCTGACTTAGTAAGCCTAGACGAAGCGATAGTAAACGAGCAGCAAGCCCGTGCGAGCCAAGTTTCACAATTACGTGTTGAGTTCCAAGCGCAAGATATAGCCATGTTGGCTATGGCCAACGAGTACACCCGTGCAACAACGGGCTATTGTGTTGATGCCAACGGTGAAATAGTTGATCAGAACGATGCCGCGCAATGTGAACTTGATGGCCACACGTGGGTTAATTTACCCTCAGTACAAAAAGCTATTGAGTTAAGCGCCGCCTATGTAAATGAGCAAGGCTACCAAACGCAAAGTAACGTTAGCCAGTTAATTGATACGTTTAACAGCAACTATAGCATAACGGCCACGTTGCAGGAGTTTAACCAGAACGACACACTGGAAAAAGCCAATAATGCCCAGCAGTTTATAAACGCCGCTGAGGGTTACATTAAAGAGCAAATCACGGTATTTAATGCGGCTGAGGGCAGTGTAAATGCTAAGTTTGCCAATGTAGAACAAACGCTTGATGCGATCAACGGCACCATAAGTAATAATATTGTGCAGGTGCAAGGCTTAGAGTTAGACCTTGAGAATAAAAACCTAAACGATGTAATCAACTCGGTAAACCAGTTACTAAAAAATAATGAGCTGACAAAAGAAGGTGCCAAACTGGCCGTGGCTCAAACCGAGCTAAAAGCGCAAACGGATGAAATAGAATCTGTAGCTAGCCAAGCACTAGAATTAGCCGCGATTTTTGAACAGGCCAGCGGCCAAATAACCGTACTAAATCAAATTGTGGCTAACGAAAAGCAAGCCGCTGTGGTGCGTGATGAACGCTACCTTGCCACCTTTGACACCGTAACCGCCCGATTTAGTGACGTAACCACAGCCATTGCCACTATTGATGAAGCTAATACAGTACGCGATCAAGAGTTTGAATCGTTTGTGGCCGATACCATTAGTAGCTTTGATGAAGTCGCTGAAACCTTTGCAAGTCAAAATCAGGCGTTTACAACACTTTCGCAAACCTTAACCAGTAAGATTGAAAACGACACCGACCAAGCAAAAAATGAAGCTATCGCCACAGCGCAAGAATACACCCGCACCGCCGTTGGCTACTGTGTTGATGCTGAGGGCAACATTACCAGCGAAAATGATGCTGTAGTCTGTGTTGATCAAGGGGGGTCTTGGGTTCAAGGCCCATTAGCTGAGTACATTTCTAACTTACAAATTAGTGATGGGGAAAGCACAGCCAGCATTAAAGAGTTAAAACAAGTCTTTAAAAAGGTAAACGGTGAGTTAGTGGCCCGTGGCGGGTGGGTGCTTGATAACAATGGTCGCGCCGTGAGTGTGGCCGGTTATAACGATGGAGAAACCGGCAATTTAGATTTAGTGGCTGATGTAATACGCCACGGTGTTATGGTCGGTGAGACCTTTGTGCCAACGATATACGTTGATAACACTGATCCGGCTAATCCTGTGCAAACAGTTCGTGGCCGCATGGTGTTAGGTGATGGGTATGCCGTAGATAGCGTAGATGATATACGCGCCCAAGATGGTGCCGATGGGGTGAGTGTTGCACCCGTGTATTTATACAAAAGAGCCAATAATTTACCCGACAAACCTCATGACCCTATTGTTTATGATTTTGTCAGTAAACAACTCGCCTCTCAAACACTAAATGGGTGGAGCAGCACCATTCCTGAAGGTACAGAGCATTTATATGTAATAATGGCAAGTGCATCTAGCACAGGACGTTACGACACAATACAGCCCTCAGAGTGGTCTAACCCCGTAATATTTTCGGTTAACGGCAAGGAAGGTACAGACGGTCTAAATTCTGCCACGATCAATATATATAAACGAGGCACAAGCACACCAAACCGCCCCACAGGGAGTGCAACATATAATTTTGAAAGCACCTCACTTGACGGGCTAACCGGTGGGTGGAGCTTAACCGTACCCAGCGGTAATGACCCTATTTATGTACGGACGGCATTTACAGCCAGTCCATTTGAAACCAGCACCATTGAAGCTAACCAATGGTCAGAGGCTAACGTTTTAGCTAAAAATGGTGAAAAAGGCGAACAAGGCGAAAGTGCCTATACAAACTTAATTCGCTCACAAGACCATTGGGTTGAAAATACCACTGGGTGGCAAGGTATTTACCACCAAAATGGCGCAGAGAAACACAACAAAGTTATCTCATGGATTGGCCCCGAGGGAACGTATGAACCCGTTTGGGTTTCTGACTTAGAAGCTGATGGCCCCGCAGGTGGTTGGACTGCCGAAGTACCAAACACAAATAAAAATCTTTCTTATCGCTACAGCGTATGGATACGTGAAGATGAGGGCGAAGACCATAGCGTATATTTAGGGTGTGGCCAATGTAAAAACCTAGATCACACCGACAACGGCAACCCCTATTTTTTCCACGGTAACTTACCCGCCAAAAGAAAGTGGTATCTGGTTGTGGGTGTTTTACACAGCATTAATAAATCGGATGCTCAAGACTCCGGTATCTCTGGCGTTTATGACCCAGAAACCGGTGAAAAGGTGTTATCTGGTAGTGAGTTTAAGCAAAGTGATAGCTCAAATACACATGTGCACCGTGTATTTAGGTTTTATGCTAAAAACGATAAGTATGCCATGTTTTGCCGTCCACGAATTGAGGCTATCACCGGCGAGGAAATGAGTCTTGGCTTATTGATGGGGCGCATTCCTAAAGATGGCCAAACACCTCAAATCACCACCAACGCTGATGGGTCGTACACGATTCAAAGTGGTACGAGTTCAATAACCATTAAAGATGGTAATGATGGTGATGATGCGCCAATACCAACGGTAACAGATAATGGAAACGGCACCCATACCATTACTGATGGCAGCGGTAATAGCATTGTGGTTAAGGATGGAAATGACGGATATACCCCCGTTAAAGGTGTTGATTACTTTGATGGTAAAGACGGCAGTTATCACAGCCTGATTTATCAAGCCGCAACCACGATGCCCGCTCAACCTTCGGGGGGCACATTTAATGGCACTACCGAAACGTTCCCAAATGGGTGGCATGATTCGCCTTATTACGTAGAAGGTAAAACAACCTATGTTTCTAAAGTTATTTATAGAGACACAGGCGGCGAAAATTGGTCTCGTGGTTATTGGTCTGCCCCTGCCGAGTATATTATTAAAGGCGAGGACGGCAAAGATGGGCAGAACGGCCAGAACGGGCAGAACGGCCAAGATGGCACCCGTGGCTCGGTACAAATTGAAGTGGCCACAAGTACCGGCGTTTGGTATGACTCAACGGCGAATAACTCCCTGCCAAGTGCGCCGGTTATACATGACCGTGTAACCATTTATAAAGCCAGTGACCCAGCGGTGCAAACAACTAAGCGCTATACCGGCAGTAGTTGGCAATCCTATGTACTACACGTTCACGGTAGCGCACTGATTGACGATACCGTTGACGCCAAAGTATTACGAGCAGGTACACGTATCGCTTCACCTCGTATCGACCTGATAGGTGATAGCTTTATGAAAATAGAGTATGCACCAGGTTTTGGGCCAGATAATGTTTGGTATTGGTATGGCCCTAAGATACTAAGCAATGGTTTGCCTAACTTAGCTGCCCTAACAAAAGCCAATGCCCTCGAATGGAAAGACACCGGTGGCAACGGTTACTTTGGTGGCTCTATTGTGGCCGGTACGTATAGCACCGCGCTTACAACCACCGACTTATCAGCCGATGCCTTTGTCGAAATTGGCCCATTTGGCTCAAATGGTGGCGTAATTAATATTGTGTGTTCATTGCAGCTTAACTCGATGGCCTCGGGTACAAGCACAAACCCTGCAGGAAAGCCAGGCGATCCCGTATACACCATACAGCTATCAGAGTTAGTAAATGGCTCATGGGTAGCGCGCCAAACGCAAACCTACCACGGCGCGGGCACAATTGTTAATAATGAGTATGATCGTGAATCCGACTCATACCATTGGCTACTAACCCAATCGGCGTCAGGGTCTTTTACCTATACAGACAATAAGCGAACCACTACAGACAGAACGTACAAGCTCGCAATAACAAGCCGGTCAGGCGTAAATATTTACGGCTCATGGCAAAACCCTTCACAAAAACTTTCAATTATTTCACAAGAGGATTAATTATGGCTGAGTATTCTGCCTCACAAATCACGATAGCTAACGGCTCAAAAGCCGTGGTTATAAACAGTGGCGAAAGCCCTGAGAACGTACGCCAAGGTGACTTTTTATTTGTTACAGGCAGTGACCCTGTAGCTATTAATCGCACCTATATTAATGATAACGGTCAACACGTTATTGAGTTAACCAAAAACTGGGGCCAAGGCAACAAGAACAACCAGCCCGCCATTGTGTTACCTAGCACAGCCGAATACAAAGCCGTGGCCGATGCCCTAAAAAATGCTAATTTATTGGTGAATGATAACTTTGTGGCCATGCAAGACTGGCAAACAAAAACCGGCACCGTAACGTTTGTAAATATTGATGGCACAACCACCACAGTTAAAACACTCAAGCAAATTGAAAGTGAAGCCCAAGCTCAACTAGACGCTTACCACCCCCACCCATGGGCGATGCGTAAGGTTGAGTTTGAAGCGCGTAGAGCGGCTAATAATGAAAAGTTTGCCGCCAGTGGGTTTGTGCATTTTGGTAAGCATGGGGAGTCATCTGGAAATATCGTCCCCGTAAACCAAGGCATGTGGGTGCATGAGGCGGGCGTGGAGGCATCAAAAGCGCTACACTTTGGACGTAGAGAGAATTATATTGGAGGCATCTCTAAAACCGAAAACCCCATAATAAATATTGCCGGTGTGTTATCCGTGATAAATATTAATCATTATTCGGGCGATATTTTTAATGACAAATCCGCAACGTCAATAAAGTTCCCACCCGCAGAAGATGGCACGCGAACATACGACAGTGCAACGGGTATTAGCGTAACTCATGCAACGCCGGCAATTGCATTTGCAAGTGAGACTGATACCAACAAGGTAGTAACTGACCGCGTTGATGCGTGGGGCTTTGAAGCGTTTTTACGTGAGATTAATGATACAGACCCGTTTGTATATGATAAGGGCTTGATTCAATCGCAAGCTACGAATATTAATGGTGTTGCAACGGTTACAGATAACGTGCGCCCAGATACGTATTTTGCATGGTATGAAGGTGATGATTCAAGCACCGGCAAAGGCGTAAACTGGCAAACAGCGACAGAGGCGCAGCGCACCGCTATCGCAAGTAACCCTGATAATAATATTTACTTTGATGATGCAACGGGTAAGTTTTACCAATGGTGTGTCCGTGGGCGTAGTTTTGCGGGTGTTGGCAATGGGGATTGGGAAGAATTATCGGTCAGTGGAGTAAGCGCTCTAACACCGAAAAAAAATGTGAATATGTATCTTCATGCTCAAGGCGGCATAAACGCCATTACCTCTTATGGCTCCCCTAGCACTTACTTTATACCACCTAACGACTCAGGTAAACGTACCGACAAATCGAAGTTAGGGCATTGGACAGGGCAAGGCTCAGCGCTGCAATTATCTGTTATAGAAGGACACTGTTATTTCCTCATTTGCGGCACAGTGAATAGGCTTAACCAAGGAGCTTATCATCCTAGCTACAACCCATTAGGAAGTGGTCGTGTTTCTTTAACAGATAATAATAGTACAAGTAATGGCAATGACTCTTTTTGGTATGCAGATGGAGGTTCGTTCGGAACCAACCCATTCCTTTCGGGGTTGGCGAATAATTTAGAATCTTGTTTTAAGTGGGGAGATCCTAGGGGCAGCATTGCTGGGCAGCGCTCTGGTAGAGCAGATAACCGTTTTTTCGACGCCATCTACGCCAGCGGCCAAGGCGGCGTTTGTCGTGATATGCGCTATTCGGCTTGGGGTCTAACTCAAGAAGATTTTGCTGAGGCTGATTTAGCTATTAAGTCTGGTGAATATCATGGCAGGGAAGGATTACTAAAAACATATGTTATAGAAGGGCAACTGACAGTTGCGGGGTCATCCAGAAACATATATATAGCAGGCTCCAATCTAGGGGCTTTGGCAACAACTGGAGCTAAGTTTTATGTTGTTTCTAGTGATGGGACTGTTCAATCATCAAGGGTTGGATCTACTGGTTCAACAGGCTTTATATCTGATGATACGTTAAATAACTTAGAGACAGTAACCCATGTGATTGTTTCAAGCACTGAAAATGTATCTATATCAGGTAAATACACTTACACAGAAGTAATCGGCGACCCTTCTAACATTCTTCTTTGTGATGATTTAAAAGATGGGTGGGTTGGTGGTTGGAATCCTGAAATTCCCGACGGGACAAACAAGGAATACAGGCTAACTAAAAAACAGGAAGGATCGGCAATATCGGTTATATACTCTGACGATTTAGGGGAAACTTGGAGATTAAGTTCCACTGTCGTCACTGATGCTGCAAAAAACATCCTAGAAGTTGCCTTACCTGCGGACGCCCTTCGTTTGTGGATCTACACAGCCAAAGCGAAAATGACAGAGTTTAGTGAAAATAGTGAGATTTACGGGGGGGCAGAGTCGGTTAAAAATGTTTCATTCTACAGTGACCGTATTTACAGTGCGTTACAGTATTCTCTGATTGACAAGATACCAACACAAAGAAACTGGCTTAACATTCTAGAAAATATACCTTTGAATAGTTTTAATATATTTTCAAATAAACTGAGCCTTTCAGGTAGTCCAGCGGCACATTCAGTTATAAATCCGGCACCGCCGGCTAACAACAGTTCAGCCTTTAAAACCCTTAACTACAACGTAGTCGAAAACCAGCAAGGCTTTATTAACTATGCATACACAGAGCTTACATATGATGACGCTGCGAGTGATTGGGGCGATGATGGCAAAATTCATATCACCGACAACCAAGCAACGCGCTTAGATGATAACGGTAATAGCGTTGTGTATGGCACCGCACGTATTGTTGAACCTTTAGGGTGGATTAAAAATGATAAATAAGATTTTAGATTTTATCGTCCTTGACGATGACCAGGCACCAGTTTTAAACGAGCAAGGTTTGCCGCAATTACTCCCACGCCCTGACACTAAAACCACACAGGATATTGAGCGCTTAATTGCGCTCAATAAGCCGGTAGAGGTGATTAATAAATTTGCTGAGTTAACGAGCTTGGGTGAACAGTGGGATTGGGCGCAAAGCTATTACGATTACTTGGTGGCTAAGCTGGAAGTTGAGCAATACAACGCAAACCTACCTGAACCCTTAGAAAATGAAGAAGGCGAGCTAATTGAGCCTGAACCTAAGCCATTACCCGCAGAGCCAGAACAGCCAGCCGTAAAAACCGTTGAGGACGTACTTGCCCCTTACGCCCGCACCATTTTTAAATTAAATCGTCAAAAGCTATTAGACACCTTAACCGTAGAAGTAGACGGCATGGTATTTGATGGTGATGAAGCGAGCCAAAGCCGAATGGGGCGCGCCTCGTTTTCAATGCAAGACGGTGAAACCATACCGTGGGTTTTGGCTAATAATGAAAAGGCTATCGTAACTAAGGGTCAATTAGCCTTAGCACTGCGTTTGGCTGGCGCGAAACAAGCCGAGTTTTGGACTGAATAAACCAATTTAAAAGAGTTCAAAATTAACTAGGGTTTAAGCTTAGACTAAACCCTTCTTTATTTTTGTTATCTTGCGCCCTTGCCTTCTAGTTATTACTTTAAGCCTTTATTTAACATAATTAAATAATTCTAAAAACAAATGTATATAGTTCTAAATTCAAACAGCGGCTTACAAATAGTCTTTTAAAGTTGGTCTTTCAGTTAACCGTTAAAATTGTTATGCACAGTAGCTTTCACAACAACTTATGCACTACATTATTTTACACCTATATTTTCGCTAATATTTATGTAGTCTTTCAATCTTATAAAGCCTAGCAATTACAAATTCCATATTGCAGCCTCTATACTCCTTTTGTATTGCCTTTATTAATTACCTTTTTTAAACAGGCTCAAATTTTGTAACCGTCGTTTCTATCATTTTATTTAAAGCTAACTTATTGCTACAAAATTTTTTGCGACTCATATCAGGTTTAATTTAAAGCCTTAGATTTAAGTTCTTCAAAACCTAAGGCTTTACTCAAAAATAATATGACTTAGTTACAACCTAGTTCAGACCTTAAACCATACATTGATGATTCAATTGTTTGTGCACTGTTATACGATAAGTTTGGCATTACATTTATACCAGAGCGCGATTCAACTTCATCAATACTTACTTCGGTATTGCAAAAGTTATCACTACGACTTGCTGTTTGCTCCATAATAAATGCCGATGCTTTAATTGTGCTACCAGTTTGCTGCATAACAATTTTAAAATAGCCGCTTGGAATGGTATGTGCTTCGTTAGCTTGTGGTAACTCTGCAAAATAATATTCGTATAATGGACCTGTTACTACATATAAATCATTTCCATTTCCTACGTGATTTCGCACTGCAGATTCAAGCCTAACCCATGGGCCTTGATTTAATGCGGATGATTGCGGCGTAATATTAGAAAGTAAGTTTGTTAGTTTCCAATCATCCGTATTGCTAAAAGATGCTAATGGAACTTGATGGCCTCTATCGGTATTTATTGTTGCATATGCATCGGTGTAATCACTAGGTTTAAGGGCGTGCCAGTCATTCGAGATTGAATTTGCAACAGTGTGTTTGGTTTTTAGGCAAGGCAGAGCCTATGTAGTGTTATTCCCCATAAATTGGCGATAACGCCGCATAAGTACCAAACACGCGTTGCCTGGTAAGGTTCTTTCTAGGGGCGATTTACTCTTTGTTACTCGATTTTTACTTAGCCCACTAGGTTACAAAACTCGTGCCGCGATTAAATAGCCCCTAGTTCGAACAAATTTAATCCTGAAAGACAGGCACGCCATTTGTATAGTGAGAATATAAATCCGGATCGGCTTTCCAACTTCTGCTTCTCGATGGTCCACTCATAGTGCTAGTCGTAACATGGTAAGCCACCCAATCTGCAAACTTTGTATAACGATTATTTTTTAAAGTATAAATACTCCGCTCAATTTTATTGCCATTATCAAAACCTGTTGGGCAACCTTGTAAACAGTTGTCTGCACTTGCGCTGTGTGCAAAACATAAACCTGTAAGTACTATTGATGCCTTTATTATTGTCTTCATTGTTTTATCCTCAATTAAATGAGGGTAAAATTAGCAGTACATTATTACAGCAATATGTATCTAACTAATTGTTTATAAATACAATAATATCGTCATAGGCTTTTGGTATTACTAATAAAAGTCGCGAGTATACAGTTACCCTCGCCTTATATTCAACGTAGTAACGTTGTTTGTAGACCTAGCGAATAAAGGGGTTTTTATATACTCAAGCACATTATGTTAAATTGGCTTGTTTGTGCTTTTCTATGCGTAATCACCCTGATATAAAGCGTATACGCACACTTTTAATGTATGAATGTTGAGCAATTAATAGCGATTTATACTTAAATGGTTTAATACTAAAAAATAGATGAAAACAAAAAGCCGTTTGAATAACTAATTATATAAAAATTAATACAGCTCAAACGGCATGGTTTTATGTACATGTTAGCCAAAGTGGCTAACTAGGCCTTTAAAACTAAGGTGTTTTAAAACTTTTTATCAGCCAAAAATTCACCCATTAACGAAGTTACTCGTTCTGGTTTTTCATCTATAACCCAGTGCCCTGCTTTTTCTATCCAAGTTAGTGTTGCATTTGGTAAGGTTTGAGCTAACTGAGGTGCATATTTAGGTTTTTGAAAGTTATCTTCATCACCCCATAAAATGAGGGTTTCATGCTTTAAGCTTTTAAGCTCACCGGCAATTGCTTGTGTGTACTCTTTATTAAGTCGGCGCATATTATTAAATAACGCTGCTTTACCTTGCTCATTACTCCATTGCTTTAAATACTGTTTTTTAAGTTCGTCGGTCATTATGCTTTTATCGTATACACCTTTTGGCATAAATTCATTTAGCGTATCAACAAACTCATCAACCGATGTTTCTTGCTCTACACCAGGCTCAAGCAAAGGTTCAAACTCGGGTATTGGCCAAGAATCAAAGCAAACACTATCAATTAATATTAAGCTGTTTACTTTTTCTGGGTAATTTACCGCCATGAGTTGTGCAATTCCGCCACCTATATCATGAGAGGCAATGTTTGCTTTAGCAATACCTAGCTCATCCATAAATTGACTGATTATTTTGCACTGAGCATTAATTGATACATCGGTATTTTTTGGCATATCCGATTCACCGTAATTGAGTAAATCAGGTGCAATAACACGATGTTGCTCACTCAGTGTTGGCATAACATTTCGCCATAGCGATTTGTTAGTCGGAATACCATGTAATAATAGTAGCGGTGTGCCCTCGCCCATTTCTTGATACGCAATTTTGTGGCCTTCTACGGTAATGGTTTGTGTTTTACTCATACTTAATATCCTCATCAATATTTAAAATTTAGCCTAAACCTGTGTATGTATAGAGATGAGCAATTATCATCCCAGCTTGTTTTTTAAATAATTTTTTTGAGGTTTTAATAATTATAAAAACCTGAGAGGGCTTTAAAACGCGGTCTGTGGCTATTAATAGTAAGTAGGATTTATTTTGAGTTAAGCGAAAAGAGTAAAATATAAAGAGTTATAAAATAACCTTCATTTTTAAAATTATAAAATAAAGTAGCAGCTACATGAAATAATTACTGCCAGTTTGGGCCTATTAAAAATAATAGGCCCTGTGTATTTTACAGTTTTATATTGTTTAATTTGGCCTAGCTTAGCAAATGCTTAATTTTATTAATTAATACTTGCTGTTTTACTGGTTTTTCAAGCATATCGTCAAACCCAAGTTCAACATACTTAGCATTACTATTTGTGTCAGAATCTGAAGTGTGGGCAATAATTTTGGTCTGCTTGTCTGCTTGTCTGCTTGTCTGCTTGTCTGCTTGTCTCCGTTATGTTTTTTTATTTTAAGCATCGCGTCTGTGCCCGAGAGTTCTGGCATAACAATATCCATTAAAATAATATCGTAATTATTTTGCGACACCATCAACATAGCTTCTATTGCATTTCTTGCATAATCTATTGCTACGTTTTCATCTTTCAGCATGGCTTTAATAACCATTTCTACGAGCGGTTCATCATCAACTAATAACAACGATTTGGTATTGTTAAATTCTGTATGCGTTGTAGTTTCAGTAATGGGTTTTTGCTTGTTTGCACTTACGGGTAACAATTCTACGGTGTTAACTAATAACGATAAATTAATAGATGTTGTTTTACCGCGCTCGTGCACAGTAATTTTTTTACCGCCGAGCATTTTAAAAATTGAGAGAAAAAACCGCAGCTCTAATGTAGCATCAAAATTAATATCGCTTTCAAAAGAGCGTTGTTTGCATACCATTTGTAACTGACTATAAAAACTTCCCTGATTTGTTAAGTTATTTATAGAAAAATCCAGCGACAAATAATGTTTACCTTGCTCGTTAATCAGCTCAGAATTTAACGACAATTTGCCTTGATGTGTGCTTTCTATAAGCTCACTAGCCAGCTGAATAATTAATTGCATAATCAGTTTTTCATCACTGCTTATGCAATTATCTATGGGCACATTGTTATTAATAATTATATTTTTATCATCAGAGTCTTTATTAAGAATATCGGCCGTATTTTTAAGTAAGTCAGCTAAATTAATAGCGCTCATTTTAAGCTTTAATTTACCGGTATCGGTTTTATTTATATTAACTAATTGTTGCACAACACAACTTAACTGTGTGCATGCATTTTCTAACTCATTGTTAAAATTGCCTTTACTGTTTTTATAATTAAGCTCTACTATAGATTGCAGTGAACTAAGTGGTGCTTTTAATTGCATTGCTAAGCGTGCTACAAATTTATCTTTTAGCTGGTTAGCTTGCTTAGATTTTTCTACTACTTGGGCAAGTAATAACTCTTTTTGATGCGCTTGTGTTTCATCTCTAAAGTAACAAACAAAGCCACCAAAGTCGGTATGCCTTTGCACAACGGTGATCCAGCGGCCATCACTAAAGCCGATATCTATTAATTGGCTATGTTCATTAGCTAATTTATTATGCTCTTGATAATGCGTAATAATATTATTTTTTTAGATATACTCATTATTTGGCTGTAACTTAATTGCTTATTGTTTTGAATAACATGAGAAAACAATTCGTTAAATGCCTGGTTAGTTATTACCGGAAATTCGTTACTATTAAAAATGGCAAAACCATGCGGCAGCGCATCAAGCGAGCTTGAAAACAGCGATTCCCTATTAAGTATAAGGGTGTTTTTTTGTTTAATTTCGTCATGTAAGCGCCTTGGTAAACGTGAAAAATAATAAACAAATGCAAATATAGCTAAGCTAATTAATGCCTAGATACATTAGCAGGCGTTATTGGTTTAATGGGTTGCACATGCAAGCGCCACGTAGCAGGGAAACGACTACTTGCTGCGCTTATGCTGTTAGGGATAGTTTTAACATTTAGCTCCCCCCTACTTCCTAATATAAACTGAGGGGTTGATATAAATAAATTATAATTTTGCGTATTTAGCTTACCTATTATGGCATTTAAAAACTTACTTAAATCAAAGGCTTTGAGTGTATAAATAGCGCTATTACCCATGTTTATTTCTGAAATTAAAAACGCTGTATCGGCAACAGTAAATACCTCTACTGATTGTTTATTTGCGCGCATTGAAAATGCGTTTAGCCAATTAGTAAAGCCATAAGCTGCTAAATCAAAGTTGTTTTTAGACCATATGGCAAGTTGTTTATAGTCATTATCAAATACAACAAAACCTTTATACGTTAAACTGCTTGATACCTGCGTTTTTACTAAATCACTTAATTGTTGCTGAGTATAACTTTGTTGGCTTTTTAAAAAGCCTGCGACAATTTTATCTTTTTGAGTAATATAAAGTGCTTGGTTGTCAAAACGCTCTAATGCATCAAACAGCGTTTGCCTTAACTGCTGAGTTTGTATGGCATAGGCACTTTTTTTGTCTTTTTTATCTAACGTATATAAAAGCAAAGCCGAGAACGAGCAAATAACCAGCGCAATTAAAAAGGCCACCGGCGCTAAGCTAAATAAGTGAACAAATCGATTTAGTGATTTTGTCTCACTCGGTTTAACTGTCTTAGTTGGGGTAAAATGCTTATTAAGCTGGGTTTGCAGTAATTGCGCAAAAGATACAAATTGCTCTTTTTGAGAGCCTATAAGTGTTTTAGGTGAAATATCGGCAATGATCAGTACGCCAATTAAGCTGTTATCTAAATTATAAATGGGATATTGAGAGTAAAAGCGTACCTGTTGGCAGCGCCCTTTTGTTAGTGGGTCAAATAAGGTGTCTTCAATTATGTAGAGTTTTTCTTGTGTGCACGTTTGTGCCAAGCTATTTAATTCACTGTCGGCTTTGTATGGGTCATCGCAGCTAATAATTTGTTGCGTATACAAGGCATTATAATCAACGAATTTAACAATAGAAACATCATAAAACTGCTTCATTAGGGTCAGCGTTTCGGTTATTTCTTGTTTTATTTCATCTATTTGTGTGTTGTTAAATTCATTTATATTATTTGCATATGAGCTGTTCATGGGCGCACTCCTTCACCTTTCGGCGGTGTAGAAATCCAACGCGTACTGTTAGCACTTGTATGTGATGGAAGTTTTACTCTAAATGGCGGAAGTAAGTTATTTAAAGCAGGTTCGCCTTGTGTATTTAACACCGGCTCTGCCGAAGTTAAATTGAGCGAAGCCTCGCAGTAAGTCACGCCAGGCTCTATGCCAATAAGGGCCAGCGTTTGAATAATTATGTCGTTATTTATTAAATCGATACCTAGCAGCTCAAAAGTTGTTTCTAAAATAGTAAATACCAGTGTTTCTACTATATTTTCATCTTCTTCTAGTTGCGTACCTTGTGGGCAGCAAATACTGCCTAGCTCCACATCTACACTGCTTGCTACACCTATGAGCGCCAGTGCATCAAGCGCGGTTCCTAATAACACTTCAACTTGTGGCAAATATAAATCAAGAATATCGCCTTGCGGCTCATACCCTGTTTGGCAACTATTGCACGACTGCGATAATTGCTGACTGTCTATGCCTAGTAACGGATTACCAAGCGCAGTTACACCAACCAAGCAACTACTATCGGCTTGTTGTTTAGCAATTGAAAAGCTTTCGCACGGGTTACCAGTAACTACCTTTTGAGACATATAGCGCGATAAAATTTCGTCACCTGTTGCGGGGCACGCTAATGCTGTACTTTTTAGTAATTGACCCATTACGGAGTTACTTAATTGCCCAATGGCATAATTAGGGCCTTGCTGTAGCGCATTGATATAACTTACATTGCCACTATTCGCGGTGTTACTAACTCCTAAACTATCTGAAAACTCATCACTTAAACTTTTTATACACGTGTTGCCTTGGCAATTAGGCGCATCGTAATAAATGGCTTCTCGTGAGGTGAACCTGTCATCGCGTATCCCAATTAAAGCGCGATATGTTGCATTGACTTGGCGGTCTGTGTAAAAAATTAAAAGCGCTTGGTGCTCATCAAACCCAATGGCGATACCTAAAGGGGTGTTATTAGCATCAACCACTGTTATTTGGTTATCTACTTTTGTGTGATAGCGCTTAATGAGTGCATCGCGCACTAAGATAACACCACCAATTGAGCCAATAATTAAAATGGTAATAATTAAAATCAGCTCAATAGTGAGTATGTAGCCCTGTTGGTATTGTTTATTCATAGAGCGCTCCTATAGCACTTCAACCAGCATTTTTAGTACATTCATTACCTGCAGCGCTGCAGGAAAAAACACCAGTACTAAAAACATAGGAAAACAAATTAAGATAATGGGAAAGGTGGTATGCAATGCTTTTTTATTTACTTTTTTAGCTAATAAAATATTTTTTTTAGCGCAAAGCTTTCTAATTGTGACTCAACCGCCTGTATTAACGGGGTGCCAAGCTTAGAGCCAATAAGCATTAAATTAGCTAATTTTTTAAAACCCGAGACCCCTGTTCTGTCATATAACGAATTAAAGGCTGTTTCGCGGTCTTTACCGGCACTGAGCTCAAACAAAAATAGTTTAAGCTCTTTATATAAAGGGTGTTTTTCACTTAACCCGTGATCAACCGCTAAAGCAAATGCGCGCTCTAGCGAAAAGCCAGCGCGCATATACACTAACAGCACACTTAAAAAAACTCTAAGCTATTGTTTATTTGTACTTTACGCTGGCCTTTTTTAAATAAAAACCACATATCAGGCGCAAAAAAGCTAATAAAACAGATAATGGCTACAAGCGGTGTACTTAATACATAACCAGTGATCTCTATGGCAGTATAAGCACAAAATGTGGCGGCCATTTTAAAGCAGTACATGCTCAATAAAATTTTATTTAACTGATACCCTGCTTGTCTAAATTGGCTTTTTGAAATAACAATTAATGGATACCAATTTATATTGGTTTTGATAGGTTGCTGAACCTCAGCCTTTAATGACTGCTTTTGAATATGGATAAATGCACCCATACTCACCAATAAGCCAACAAATAAAAATAGGTCTATCATAGCGTTACCCTCAAGCTTAGGCGAAGCCATAAAAAGCCAAATAACTGGCAAAGCACAGCAACGGTAATAAATGCCATGCCATTGGGGTTATTTAACAGCGGATCGAACCATGTTGGATCGGTGTAATTAAATAAAGGCACTAAAGCGTAGGGTAAAACGCCACTAAACAGCGCAGCGTATTTAGTACCAGAAAGCTTAGCTTTGAGCTGCTGGCGATCTAGCGTTCTTAACGACATCATTTTGCATACACTTTTAAGCATGTCAGTTAAATCGCACTGGCTTTGTGTATGAGTAATTATGCTATGTGCAAATAACCGCACGGTTTCGCAGTTGTAGCGTTTAATCAAAGGGGCAAACGAGCTTTGTATATCACTGCCCATATTTAAGCGCTGCAGTAATAAATGACTTTGCGGTTTAATGTATTTATCGGCGTGTTCGTCGGCAAATTGCATAGCCTGAACAAGTGAAAGCCCAGTACTTAAACACGATTGTACGGTTTCTATGTACTCTAAAAATAAGTGCTCAAACCTGGCTAATTTATAGTGCGCTAAATCAATAATCACTATAAAGCAGGTTATAAATACAACCAAAGAAACGATTAATGCACTTGTAGTTGCTTGAGGATAAAAGTACTGTGCAACATACCAAGTACTGGTGGCAAGCGAGCAAGCAACGCTTATAAATAAAGCATTACTGATGTTAATCCCAAGTACCCGCAGTGACACTGTGATAATGTCTTTTTCTTCAAGTACATCAACCTCGTGTTTAGTACTTGCAGCGTGTGTTTTTACTTTAAGTGTTATAAAAACACTCAGTGCTAAGGTAAATGACATAACACTTGCTATGGCCAGTAAGTAATCAAGTTTATTCATAATTACGCTCCCTGGCCGGTTGCAGTAATGCACTTATTTCGTTTGCATTGACACCTTGGCTTTGCATAAAGCTCACCACGCTTGAGGTACTAATTGCCTTATCATTTACTTGCTCGGTATCGCTTACGCTATACAGCGCAGAGTATTGCGCACATCCGTCTCCGTCTACTCGCTTTATTTCGCCAATACTTTTTAGGGTTCTTACACCGTTTGTATTTCGAGAAACATGCACAATTAACTGAATGCTTGATGCAATTAATGCGTTGGTGTGGGTGTCGCTTAGCTGCGCGTTATGTAATTGCACTAGCGTTGATAATCGGGTTACCGCATCGCTTGCACTATTAGCATGTACGGTGGTCATTGAGCCTTGGTGGCCGCAGTTCATGGCTTGCAGCATGTCTATTACTTCACCTGCGCGTACTTCACCTACGAGTATTCTATCGGCGCGCATTCTTAGTGCCGCTTTTACTAAATCACGCAGGGTAACGGCGCCTTTTCCATCGCTGTTGGTGTCGTGCGCCTCTAACTGCACCACATGATTATGATGCAAATTTAGCTCTGCACTTTCTTCTATAGTTACTACCCGCTCGTTGGTATTTATTGAATTAGCCAGTACATTTAACAAAGTGGTTTTGCCTGCGCCGGCATTTCCACACACTAAAATATTGACCCCTAAGGCCACCGCGGTTTTTAAAAAAGTGAGGCAGTTTTTGCTTAAAAACTTATTCTCGATTAAAAAATCATCGTTAATTTTTTTGTGGTTAAATTTTCTAATCGAAACAATAGCAGCACTGGTGCATGCCGGTGGCACTACAATATGTACCCTGCTGCCATCTTTTAGTTTGCCATCTACAATGGGATTCAGAGCGTTAACTTGTCGAGCGCAACTATCAAGTAATCTATCAACAAAACGACGTAAGTGACGTTCATCGTCAAACTTACTGGCTGTACATAGCAATTTACCTTACTTATCTATCCAAATATTTTGCGTATCGTTAATTAAAATATCGCTTACTTGGTCATCCAGCATAAATTGCGCTATTGGTCCTAAACCTTGTATTTCGTCGTAAACGGCTTGTACTACTTGAGCTTGTTGATGGCTGTTAAATGATGATTGTGCAAATTCGTCAATATCACTGCAAAGGGCAGATATTTTTTCAAGCAGCGCATCATTAAGCAAAGCACTTGGGTCTTGCTCGTACTCTTCAATTACCGCATCGTGGAGAATTTTTTTAAGTGATTCAAAGGTATTTAAATTGGTTTCTACAGACTCTGGTTTACTTGATAAATTAAACATAGCGCCTCACTTAGCTACATAAACAGCTTGGTTTTTAACGCCTTTAACCACTTGAATTGTTCGGCTAGTTTGTAATTGGGAGAAATTTTGAAAGCGACCTTGTTCAATGTCATAAGCGCTGTGCACAATTATCGATACCTTATCTTGGGTATCAATTGCGGCTAACGAATACACATCTTTAGGAAGTACAGCCAACACTAATGACACACCCGCGCTGGTTGCCGGCTCTTTTTGTGCTAGGCTGTCCATCACTCCATTTTTTTGCGCTTTACTGCCAGGGCCTTTTGAAATGCCAATAAGCTGCACATCGCGCGCAACGGTTCTTACAAGCCGGTTTGTTTTAGCAACAATATCTAAGCGGTCGCCTTTGTGCACCCGCGATAATGGAATATCTAAAGTGTTTAATTTTAATGTATAAAGCACTCTGCCTGCGGGGATCGCCTCTGATAAATTTTGGCTTTTAACCTGCATAAAATCTGTTTCAAATAATGGTTGTTCACCCATTTTATTAGTGGCTAATTGCTTACCAATAAAGGCGCGGGGATTTTGTATACTTAGCGCCATATTTGTATAGTTACTGGGGTTTACATCTTTTTGGGCAATATCGTGCACACTCACTACTTGCCCCGCCGACATATTTTTATTTACCACCCAGGCAGTAACTAAGTCTTGTTTGTTTACTTGTCTGATGCCAAGCGCTGAGGCCAACATGCCAGAGGTGATAAGTAAGGTGAGTGCAGCGGTAGTCGCCCCTTTATTATTTTTACTTTTCATAATTTCCTCCTGACAAATTTCACTGCCACACGGTTGTGGCAGTGTGATTTAGGTAGTTATAATTTTAATTACCTTGTGAACCACCTGCTGCTGTACGTGTTGCAGCATCGCCACTTGGCGTTGCATTAATAAGTGCAGCACTTTCACTAAAGTCAGAGGCAACAAAAGTAAACGAGCTACCATCGCCTGCGTAAACATCTACTGCATCCACATAGCCAGAGCCTGAAATTTCTGCAGTACCTTCGGCGTTGATCATGCCATCAAATACATAGATTTGATCTAACGAGCCAATTGCTTCTGCTACATCTTCAAGCTCGCTGGTTACAGAGTCTCGTAAGGTTGATAAACCAATTACCAGAGCTGCCACCATAGAAGTTGAAAGAATAATTAGCTCAGAAGTAAGTACAAAGCCTTGTTGTTTTTTACCGTTTAAGTTGCTTTTCATAGTTTTCATAATGATCACCTTAAATGTGTTAGAGCTTATGCCCACTTTATATATAGCGAGGACCGTGCCATTTATTAAGTACATAAAAATCAGTTAGTTACTTTTATTTTTAAAATATGCTTTGCTTATCCTTGTTATGATTCGCATTTTGCAAATCATTATTAAAGTGCGTTAAAACGCAAGCAGAGATTAATTAAAAGGCAAGCTGTTAACTCATTTATGGCAAGCTTTTAAAAGTAAGAGAGACGAGCAATTAGTTGGGATTATTCACAAAGCGAGATAGGTTTAAACAACGACGAGTAAGGGTATTTTAATTGTTTAGGTAGGTACGTTGCTTATACTTTTTATGAGCGGGTTTAACTAAGGAGTGCGTAGTTTAATAAAATAAAAAGGCCTTGCGGCCTTAACTTTTACAATTACCAAGTACCGAAAGTTTCGCGTAGCGCGCTGTGGCTTGGCTGTGGCTTGGCTGTGCTGCGCATCAAAGCCTATTGCCTCATTATAATAATGACACGCCAATGCGTTATCAGGTGTCGCCTCAGCTATTAGCCCTTTGTGATAGTAATAATGGCTTTTATGCGTGCCAAATTTATAGGCAAGCTCTAAATAGTTAGCTGCAATAACATAATGCCCTTGCGCATAATAAATAGACGCCATTTTTAAATACGGTGAAGCCTCAGTACCAAATTCATCAATAGCGTATTGGGCAATTTGTTTAGCTTTGGCTAAATTGCCTTGCTCAATAGCTAAGTTAATACCTAAAGATAGCGCGTTTAAAGGCGGATTAGGTAAATTAATAAGCTTGTTTATTACCGATTGCGCCTGATTAGCACGTCCGCTTTTATACAGCGCATAAGCTGATACAGATAAAATAACCTTATTGTTTGGGTGCTCAAGCATTAACTGATTAAGCTCATGCACTAAGGCTAAACAATTAACCGCGCTTACCCCTTCACAAGTTAAAGCACTGGTGTTTAGTGTATACTTAGTAACAATATCACTTAGTGCAGTATGTGGGTTTACACTGGGCGCATAATCTATATGTGCGCAGCCCGATATACTCAGTAAAATAACGATATATATTATTTTCATAACCCTTGCTCCTGTATAAAACTGGCCATTTGGCTATCTAAATCAACTGTTTGCCACACACGTAAATTATTAACTGGCTCGCGGACTAAATTAGGGGTAACCACAATAATCAACTCGCGGTTGTTTTCGCTTTTACTGGTTGTTTCGCTTAATTTACCAAACAGGCTCTCGCCGTTTGCATCGGGTACAAAGTCGTGACTGGCGTTGTTATCTGAACTAATTAAGCCACCAATAATTAAAGGTTGCCCATCTTGTAAACGGGTAGATGTT
This sequence comes from Pseudoalteromonas sp. GABNS16E, assembly GCF_028598715.1. Classification (NCBI taxonomy): domain Bacteria; kingdom Pseudomonadati; phylum Pseudomonadota; class Gammaproteobacteria; order Alteromonadales; family Pseudoalteromonadaceae; genus Pseudoalteromonas; species Pseudoalteromonas sp. GABNS16E. Next base: position 32,047 of record NZ_JAQREZ010000030.1, on the reverse strand, counting down.
TGCATGCTGCGCGTATTAAATGCACTGCTGTTTAAACTGCTGCCGGTGCTTTGTGCTATTTCTGCTGTGAGTGTGGTGTCTGGCAATGAAATAACAGGATTTAAATCAAGGGTTATGCGGTCTTTGTCATCCACTAAAGCACGAACATTGAGCTCAACGCCGAACGATTTAAACTCAGTACCACTAAACACTGAACCGCTGTTACCTTGTTGCCCGCTGGTAACGCCAGATGGGCTGTAGCTTGTAGGTACTGGCACTTCGCCGCCGACTTTAAATACCGCGCTCTCGCCTGCAAGTACGGTAAGTGTAGGTCGCGAAAGCGTTCTTGAAATTCCCTCTTGCTCTATCAAAGAAAACAACATATCAATGGCAAATTGCGAGGTTGATAACTGCAAGTTATTTGTTAATTGTCCGCCAATTAATTGCAGTGCGTTTTCTATTGATGCTGAGCCAGACTCACGGGCATTCATGCCTTCTAGGCCAAATAAACCTTGCTCGTTGTTATACCCATTTGAAAGCACACTAATATCTGGACGCCATTGCTTTAAGCGGCGCTGATTAACTTCATAAAGCTGCACCGACACCCTCACTTGAGGTAAGTCTTCTACTTCAATGCTTGAGAGCACTTTACCTTTAGCCACCGAAAGCAAAGTTGCCCGCGCTACGTTTGAATTAACATTGCTTAAAGTCAGGCCAGAATCGCCATTTAATAACCCGCCAGACTCATTTGCGAGTACTTCAATAGCGATTGTTTCGTTTTGCGTTGCACTACTGATAAGCCCGTTTGGATCTAGTGCCGATGTGGGTGCTTGGCTTGCTTGCTCTGGTTCAAATAATTTATTGATGGTATTTAACAAACGCACCAGTTCAATTTGATTTTTAACCGTGCCGCTGAGCATAAACACATCGTTATCATCGTTTGATAACTCATCCACCGAAATACGTTTTACAGTTACTGTGTCAGCCCCCATCGATTTTAACACCTGCGCTATGCGCGCTTCCTTAGGCTTTGGCGCTTGCGTAACTTTAATAAGGTTAATAATCGCTACTTTACTTGAGTTTTGTGCTAAGCCATTGTTTAAATTACCCATGGCCTGTAAACGCTGCGCTAAAGAATTAAACATTCCTTGGTTAGGCGCAGAGGTAATAACAGGTTGCGCCGATTGCGAGCTACTTGCATATAAATAGTTTTTTGCCGCTTCGTGGGCTGCATGACGATAATTAAGCGTAGGTACTTCGCCGCGAAGAACTACCGCGTGTCTATCAGGTGCGATGGTGAGCGCTAAGTTAGGATGAATATCGTTAAGGGCATTTTCAAGTACACTGTAGTCTTCGGTCACGCCTAGTAAAAATGTTTCTGATGTGTTGTCGTCATACCACACCATCATAGAGGTGCGGCCCAACTTTTTAGCTAAAATTAATAGCTCGCGTCCGTTTACTACGTTTACATCGAGTGTGGTTTCGTGGCCTAGCGCAACACGTGCTATATCGCGGTTAAATACAAAGCGAGTATGGGTCCACTTAACTAAGTGGGATACTTTTTTTACTCTATCGCCATTGGCGTTTTCTATGTAATTTAAATTGCTTTGCTTGGCGTATACACAGCACGGTAAAAAAAATATTACAAAAATAATGGCTTTAAACATATGCGCGTCCTCAAGTATGCGTTGAATTAACAGAGCAAGTTTAAGACCAGCATATATTTATCTTTAAATTCAATAAATTAAAATGGTTGGAGATATAAGCACAGGCGGCTTTAGTATTTTGATTTGCAAAATGCAAATGAAGTTAGGAGAGAAGGCACAAAGCAGTGCTTTGTGCCAAAAGTATTAATGCAGTGCGGCAGTAAAAGGAATGTTTTTACAAATTTCAGCTTCAGCGACTAGTAGCTCTTCTAAACGAACATCAACTTCTTCTTTATCAAAGTATTCGTACGCTAACTCTACAAATAAGTTTTTATGTTTTTCTTCTGATTTAGCAATCGCCACATAAAAGTCTTTTTCTTTACCCTCTGGTAATGCTTGAGCAACCAATGAAAAGCGCTCGTGGCCGCGGGCTTCAATAACGCCGCCAACCAGTAATCTATCCATTAAAAATCCATCACGGCCATGTCTAAATAAAGCGCGTATTTGTTTTATGTATGGATCTTTTTTGTCATCACCTAAATTAGTATCGCGTTCAATAAGCAGTTTAAGCACTTGTTTAAAGTGGATTAACTCCTCAAGCGCTAAATCGGTCATGGCTTTTACCAGTTTACGTTTGTCTGGGTAATGAGACAGCATAGAAATAGCCATACCCGATGCCTTTTTCTCAGCAGCAGCGTGGTCTTGTAAAAACGTATTAAAGTCGGCTAAAACCGCTTCGGTCCATTCAAAGGGGGTGTTGTATTTTAATTCAAACATTTTTTGTACTACTTAAAAAATAATGCGGGGATTTTAGCGTATTTAATAGTAAAAATCTTGCAGCGCAGGGCAAAATTAACGCATATAAGGTAAATGCTTATCTATGCGCCCTTTTGATGTTGAGTCAATTTTTAACGGGTGTTTAATATCGTTCCATGCGGTCACTTTGCCGCCTATGTTCATTTTTTCAAAGTCGGTACGCTCGCTTTTAATGCCCAAAAACGCAGTAAGCTCGGCAAAACTTTGTGGCTTTGCTATATCAATTTCTAAGTAGTCGTTACTGCGGTGCTTAAAATACTCACGCGCGTTTGCTAAATGTGTGTTGTAGCACTTTGTTAAATAATCATCTTGGTTAATATTATCAATCGATAAGTCAGTAAAGGTCGTTAAGTAACAGCGTTTTATATGAATATTAAAACCACCGTCTGGGCGCGTTAAATTAGTATGCATTCGCAGCAGCAACTGCCTAATTGAGGCAACCCAGGGTGTTTTTTCGCGCGCTAAATATATAAATTTAGCGCCGGGGTAATGGCTATCTAATGCTCGGTAGTCATTAAATACGGGGGTATCGGCTATGGCTGTGGCGTTTTCAAAACAATACGAGGTGTACGCAGTGTGCGCCGTGGCAATGCCAAACTCTAAAAAAGCGTGGCATACACTGGTGGTGCCTGTACGCGGAAGCCCTATTATAAATATTTTACTCATAACAGCTATTACTAACTATTGCGTGTTACAAGCAATAAAAAGGCACTAATAACCATCACTAAAAAGGTGGCAATGGTACCAATTTGGCGATATTTAAGATTGTTTTCAACAATGCCTAAATTGTGAAAAACGCGCCCTATTAATAATGCGCCCCCTAAAATATTACAATAATGGCTGGCAAGGCCTTGGTATTCGGCTAAAAAAAGCAAAATAATCGCAAAGGGGGCGTATTCCATAAAATTAGCATGGGCACGCACAGCACGTTGTAATTTAGGGTTGCCGTTATCGCCAAGCGACACTTGTTCGCTGCGGCGCACTTTGATCACATTAAAACTTAAATAAATATAATAAAACGCTAAAAGCGCAGCATACGTAGAAACTATCACGGTGTTGTCCTGTTTTATTTTTGGCAATAATAACATAGTTTTGCACAATCATAAGTTTACTTAGTAACTATGCTACAGTGTGTATTAGTTGAATTTTATAACGCAATGAAAGGAATTTATGTTTGTCCCTCGCAAAGTAGCCGACCGCTATCGTGAAATGATCAACAGCATTGGCTTTTACCCTTCTGTACTTTCGGTTGGCTTTTTACTTTTTGCTGTAATTACCATGTCGCTTGAATACATAGCGCCTGTAGAGCAGCTCAAGGCGTTTATATCTGTTGTGCTGGTAGATAGCGCCGAAAATGCCCGCACCATTTTAAGCACCCTAGCAGGCAGTATTATATCGCTTACGGTGTTTAGTTTTTCTATGGTGATGGTGGTTTTAAATTCGGCCAGCGCCAGTTTATCTCCGCGGGTTGTACCTGGGCTTATTACCCGTAAGTCGCATCAAATGGTATTGGGCTTTTATTTAGGTAGCATAATTTACTCAATTATTATGCTCATTAATATTAATAAACTTGAAGGTGGCGATACCGCTATCCCATCGCTTGGGGTGCTGCTGTCATTGGTGTTTGGCTTAGTATCGCTTGGTTTGTTTGTATTTTTTATTCATTCAATATCTAAAGCCATTCAAGTAGATAATGTACTTAACGGTTTATTTAGCCAAACTAAACGCGAAATTAAAGCCATTGTCGATAGGCAATCAGAAAAACCGTTCACTGACTTTCCTGATTTTACACAGTGGCACTCAGTTAATAGTACTACCGAGGGTTATTACAAAGGGGTGCATACAGATAAGTTATGCGCCATATTAGCCGAGGAAAATATTCGGGTGTATATCTCGGTAAACCAAGGTTACTTTACCGTTAAAGGCTATCCGTTTTTAAAATGCGATAAAGACATTTCTAACAACGAAGAACTTATCGCTAAAATTTTAGACTGCTTTATTTTTTATATAGAAGAGTACATTAGCGATCATTACCGTTATGGATTAACGCAAATTTCAGAAATTGCCGTTAAAGCAATGAGCCCAGGTATTAATGACCCAGGTACAGCGGTTAAATCGATAGATATGCTGAGTATTTTGTTAATTGAGCGCCTGTCGCTTAACGATACAAATTATTCGTTTAAACACAGCGACAACGCCCCGTTACTCTTTATACACGAAACCAGTTTTGATGAGTTACTGCACCATAACTTTACGCCACTGCGTAATTACGCAAAAGGCGATGCGTATGTAATGACAAACGTTTTAGAAGCATTTAAAAATATATTGTTTGTAGCGCATGGCAATGATGCAGCCCGAAACAGCCTATTTAATTACTTAAATGCCATTGTAGATGACATAAACGAGCATGTAAGTAACGAATACGACAGACAAGAAATTACCAACATGCTTAACGCTATTGCACGTATTAGCAAGCCACAAGGGGATAAACTAGTGGCTCGTTTTACCTGCCAACATACTAGTCAATAAAGTAAACCGCATAGCTAGACGCTGTTACTTTAATTTCTCCAGCATGATACGCATCAGGAACAAAATTACCGGGTGCGCTATCTGCTACCATCATTGTTTTTTCTGAGCGTGCATAAGGCTGAGCAGGTACGTTCATCGGGCTTAGCGATGCCGTATATAACCCTTTTAGCTCAACGCCGTAATCGGCACTTAATTCTTTGGCGGCTTTGCGGGCATCTTGAATGGCCAGTTTTTGCGCCTGTTTGTGCAGCTCTTCATAGTTACTCGCTAAAAATTGCGTTTGGTTTATTTGGTTAATGCCGTTATTTACTAGGTTTTGTAACAGCTGAGGGTATTTTTCGATTTGGGAGAGTTTAACGCTTAACGTACGCGACACTCTAAAGCCTTTAAATTCTTGCTCTCCAGAGCTTCTGTTGTATTGGCTTTCGCGATTTATAGAAATATGCCCTGCATTAATATTACCGTCTTTAATGCCAAGCTCTTTTACTAATTTGATAGCTTTAGCCATAGTTTTATCGGCTTTGTTTTTAGCATCAATTAGGTCTTTATCTATTTCTACAATACCTACGCTTAATTGTACGTAATCAGGCATAGTGGTTACGGTTGCTTCACCTTTAACATAAATATGAGGAGCATTAGGTGTTGAGTTTGCATGCGCATCAACGCTTAAAGTACTTAAGGCAATTGCGCTACTTAATAAAAGAATGTGTGTTTTCATTGCATTATCCATTGTATTTTTGTTGTCACCATTAAAGAGCCTACGTGGTTAACAATAAATGAACAAGCACAAAAAAACAGGCAATTGCCTGTTTTTTGTAACTAGCTGTAACGCAATGTACAGCCTTATTTACTTTACGTTACTCAGCGTAATTAAATGCTACAACGTTTGTAGTTACGGTATTTAGGTAACCAGTAATTTCTATCAATAGCAGCCCACAGTGCATCGTCGCTAATCTCAAGAGCTACGCCCTCTTCAATTGCCTTTTTAGCCACTGCAAATGCAATACGCTTACTTAATGTTTCAATTTCAGTCAGTGCAGGTAATAAGCTGCCTTTACCGGTGTTTGCACGTGGTGATGACTCAGCAAGCATTTCGCTCGACATGCTCAGCATTGCATCGGTAATGCGTGTTGCTTTTGCTGCAATTACACCTAGGCCAATACCTGGGAAAATATAACTGTTGTTACACTGTGGAATTGGGAACACTTCACCATTAAATTCTACTGGCTCAAATGGGCTACCCGTTGCTACAAGTGCTTTACCTTCAGTCCATTTAATAACATCAGCTGGGTGTGCTTCAACCTGCTTAGATGGATTACTTAATGGGAAAATTATCGGCTGCTCACAGCCTGAGTGCATAGCGCGGATAACTTGCTCGGTAAATAAACCCGGTTGACCCGATACACCAATTAAAATATCAGGTGCTGCACAGTGCATTACATCTAATAATGAAGCGTATTCGCCGCTGTAAGTCCACTCGCTTAATGCAGCTTGTGGTTGCGCTAGTGCTTGTTGGAAATCGCGTAAGCCTTCCATACCTTCAGTGAGTAGGCCAAAACGGTCAACCATAAATACTTGGCTGCGCGCTTGTGCTTCGCTAATACCTTCAAACACCATTTGGCTAATAATTTGCTCAGCTATACCACAACCGGCTGAGCCTGCGCCAACAAATACCACTTTTTGCTCACTAAGGGTTGAGCCTTTAACACGACACGCAGCTAATAAAGAGCCTACAGTTACCGCTGCTGTACCTTGAATGTCATCATTAAAGCTACAAATTTCGTTACGGTAGCGCTTAAGTAAAGGCATAGCGTTTGGCTGAGCAAAATCTTCAAACTGCAGTAATACATTTGGCCAGCGACGTTTAACCGCTTTAATGAATAAGTCTAAAAACTCATCGTATTCATCTTGCGCAATACGCTTATGACGCGCACCCATGTACATAGGGTCATTAAGCAGTTTTTCGTTGTTAGTACCAACATCAAGCATTACAGGTAATGTGTACGCTGGGCTAATACCACCACACGCTGTGTAAAGTGATAATTTACCAATAGGAATACCCATACCACCAATACCCTGATCGCCTAGGCCTAAAATACGTTCGCCATCGGTAACCACAATTACTTTTACTTTGCCTTTGGTGGCGTTACGTAGAATGTCGTCAATTTGATAGCGATCTTCGTACGAAATAAATAAGCCACGCGCACTGCGGTAAATATCTGAGAATTTTTCACAGGCATCACCAACCGTTGGCGTGTAAATAATTGGCATCATTTCTTCAAGATGATCACGCACTAAACGGTAGTAAAGTGTTTCGTTGTTATCTTGAATGGCACGCAAGTAAATATGCTTGTTTAAGTTATCGTTAAAGCTTGAATACTGCTGATAACAACGCTCAACCTGCTCTTCAATTGTTTCAAAACGTGGAGGAAGCAAACCCGCAAGGTTAAAGTTTTCGCGTTCTTTTTTACTAAACGCGCTGCCTTTGTTTAAAAGCGGAGTTTCAATTAGGCCAGGGCCAGAGTAAGGAATATAAAGGTAGTTAGGATCAGTATTAGTTGTCATATTTCCAGGCTTTAACGGAGTCTTAAGTTATGATCTGCCATTATCATTGTAAAAGGTTAAATTGCAATGACAATTAAGCTTGTCAGACCATTGAGAGAAAACACATGCAGGCTTCACTGCCTGCATGGCTATTATACATAAATTAAAATTTGATAGTGGCGTTTTTGTCAGTTAAATCCGACAAAGCAACCCCTTCACGGCGCGGATCGGCACCGCCATACAATTTATTGTTTTTAACTTCTACGGCATGTAAGCCAGAGTTTAAATCAAGTACGCGTACCGCATGGCCGCGTTTAGTTAATTGTGGGGCTATGGCTTCAAGCGCGGTGCCTTTTTCAAGGCTCGTGTAATCGTTACGATTGGTGGTTCTTGGCAGGTTAATCGCCTCTTGTGCCGATAAATTCCAATCCAGTACACCAATAACCACTTGCGCTACGTAATCAATGATACGGCTGCCACCTGGCGAGCCAACCACTAAGCGTAAGCTGCCGTCGTTGTTAAACACCATTACTGGCGACATAGAGCTGCGTGGGCGTTTGCCCGCCTCAACGCGGTTAGCTACTAATTTGCCGTCAATGCGTGGCGAAAGCGCAAAATCGGTTAATTGGTTATTTAAAATAAAGCCATTAACCATCACAGTTGAGCCAAACGCCATTTCAATTGAACTGGTCATTGATACGGCATTACCAAAGCTATCTACAATGGATACATGCGATGTTGATGGCAACTCAAAAGAATCATCTTTTGCGTAGCTTAAATAGCCTACTGGGTTACCAGCTACTGCTTTTGTGTCTTGCTCAGTAATAAGCTTGGCGCGCGATGCAATGTACTTTTTATTTAACAGCTCTTTGGTAGGCACTTGTGTAAAATCTGGGTCGCCCATGTACATATTGCGATCGGCAAATGCTATGCGTGAGGCTTGGCTAAAGTAATGAATTGCCTCTTCGCTATTAGGTTTAAGCGCGCTCATGTCTTTGTGTTCAAGCAAGCCTAAAATTTGTAATACCGCTACACCACCACTGCTCGGTGGTGCCATAGAGCACACATTATAAGCACGGTATTTAATACATACCGCGTCGCGTTGCTTGCTTTTGTAATTAGCCAGGTCTGATTCGCTTAATGTACCCGGTGCAATTTTTGAATTTTGCACTGCGTTTACCATTTGCTTAGCGTTATCGCCTTTATAAAATGCATCAATGCCTTGTTTAGCAATGTCTTTGTATAAATTAGCTAAGAGCTGATTTTTTTTAATCGTACCGGCTTTAATTAATTCGCCATTAGGGTAAAAGTACTCGTTAATCACCGGCATACTCATTACACCTGGGTTTAATTGGCGTGCCAATAAACCGTGTAAACGTGGCGATACCTCAAAGCCCTGCTCGGCAAGTTTAATAGCGGGTTTAAATAACTCGCTCCACGCAAGTTTACCGTATTGTTGATGCGCACTTGCAAAGGCGTGCAAAATACCTGGCACACCCACAGAGCGACCGCCAACAACTGCTTCAATCCACTTAACGGCTTTACCGTGTTTATCTAAAAACAGATTTTCGTCAGCATTTTGTGGCGCGGTTTCACGGCCATCAAAGCTTGTAAGTAGGTTATCGGCTTTGTTGTAGTACATCATAAATGTACCACCACCAATGCCCGATGATTGTGGTTCAACTAAGGTAAGCACTAATTGCGTTGCAATTGCCGCATCTACCGCGCTTCCGCCTTTAGCTAAAATCTGTTGTCCAGCTTGTGAGGCATACGGGTTGGCCGCGGCCACCATGTATTGATCACCAGTTACTAATTGTTTTTGTACAATTGAGGTGGTGGCTTCTGGCTCGCGAATTTCTAATTTTGCAGGCTCTTTTGCTATTGTTGGCAGCGTTACTGCAAACAAACCAATAGTAAATAATGACTTAAGTTTAAAATGCATAAAAATACTAAAAACACTTAATTACGTAGTTGTATTTGGCATCTTAAAGTTAAACGGGCACAATATGCAAAAATTTTGACTAAAAAAACATAATAAAATGCTTAATTTACCGCTACAACCTCGTTATTTACTTCCGCCATTATTTTTGATGCTTTTTAGTATTGTTTTTGCTGCATTTGATTTAAATAATTTACTTGAATTTAACCGAGCGCTCATTGAAAACGGCGAAGTTTGGCGAGTGTTTACCAGTCAATTTGTACATGCTAACTGGGCGCATTTAGGGTTAAACGCATTAGGCATATTTTTAATTTGGTTACTGCATGGCGAATACACATCACCTGCGCGTTATGCCTTTAATGTGTGTTTTTTAGCACTGTGGTGTGGGCTCGGCGTATTATGGTTTTGCCCTGCTATATCTATATACACGGGGTTAAGCGCCCTATTGCATGGTGTCATTATTTGGGGAGCGGTGAAAGACATTACCCTGTCACTTAAATCGGGTTATTTATTATTTATAGGTGTGTGGATAAAAATAATAATGGAGCAAGTAAACGGCCCCGATGCCAGTATTGGCCAATTAATTGATTCAACCGTTGCCATTGATGCGCACTTAATTGGCGCGGTGGGCGGCACATTGCTTGGCATACCTTTAGCAATTAAATACTTAAAAAAATAGCGATTAGGCTTTTCAATATTAATAAAAACGCCGCGTTAGTTAACGCGGCGTTTTTGTTTTTATACTTTAATTTAAAAATTTAAGATTAAAGTGTTTCTTTAAATAATTTATGAATACGGCGGTATTCATCTAACCAGCTTGACGGCTGTACAAAGCCATGCGGCTCTACCGGGAAGATAGCTGTTTCAAAGTTTTGTTTTTCAAGTTCAATTAATCGCTGTACTAAACGTACTGAGTCTTGAAAAAACACGTTATCGTCAACCATAGGTGCGTTAATTAATAAGCGCTTGTTTAAGCCCTCAGCGTAATAAATTGGCGAGCTGCGCTCATACGCTATGGGATCTACATCTGGGTGATTTAAAATATTAGCCGTGTAAGCGGTGTTGTAATGCGCCCAATCGGTTACTGGACGAAGTGCTGCCCCAGATTGAAATAGCTCAGGGGCAGTAAATAGCGCCATAAAGGTCATAAACCCGCCGTATGAGCCACCGTATGTGCCTACTGCGTTGGTATCAACATTTGCGTTTTGCGCCATCCATTTAACGCCATCTGCTAAATCTTGCGTTTCAGGTGTACCCATTTGACGATAAATCGCAGTACGCCAATCGCGGCCATAACCTTTAGAAGCGCGGTAATCCATATCCATCACTATGTAACCTTCATCGGCAAGTAATGAATGAAACATAAACTCACGAAAATACACAGACCACCCCATGTGTGAGTTTTGTAAATACCCTGCTCCGTGGTTAAAAATAACCGCTTTACGGGTTTTGCCTGTTTCACCTTCTACATAGTCACTTGGGTAATACACCTTGGCATAAATAGGTTGCTCTGTGTGGCTAGATGGCACGGCAACAATTTTAGGTGCGGTGAGCTTTTTAGCTAAAAATTCATCCGACACCGTATGGGTGAGCTGTGTAGCAGTGGTGTTTGCTTTAGCATCGGCAACAAAAAGCTCTGTTGGCATTGTTATTTTAGAGTGCTTAAGCAGTAATTTACTTTCGTCTGGGCTTAACGTGTAGTCGGTCATACCGTTAAGGTCTGTAACTTGCTCATTTTTACCTGTTTGTGGATTAACACGGTAAATTTCGTAAAGACCTGGGTGCTCTACGTTTGCCTTGTAATAAATAGCGCTATTATCATGAGTTAACGTAATGTCCGATACTTCAAACTGGCCACTAGTTAAAGCGGTTGCTTTGCCGTTAAGCGGTTTTTTGTAAAGCTGACTATAGCCCGACTCTTCTGATAAGTAATACAGGGTGTTTGAATTATGTAACCAGCCAAAATTGTTAAACGCGTAAGCTATCCAAGCATCATCATGTAGGCGGTGCTGCGACACAAGCTCGTTTTTATCAAAGTCGATTGTGGCTATCCAGCGGTCTTTGTTATCCCACGCCTCTAGCATAATGGCAACTTGCGTGCCGTCATCGTTCCACACTATGGGGGCTTGGTTTAAACCCCAATTAGTAATTAAGTTAATACCGCGTGGCGCTTTTTTAGATTTATACGTTTTACCATCACGCGCGAAGTTTTCTTTTTTAACCTCGGCTAAAACATCTTCATCAAAGCCCGGTAGCGTATCAAAGCTCAGTGGCGTTTGTGTTTTATCTACAAGGTTAATGTGTATCACCGATGATGTTTGCTCTTTTGCATCAGCCACACGACGGCGCACTTTTTTAGGCTCAATAGTGGCATCATCGGTGATGTAGTTAGGCATAATATCGCCTTTATCACGCCACGATTGCTGCTTTTGCAGCACAACAATTAAAGCATCACCGTTTGGCGATAGTTGCGCCTCTTTAATTACATTGCCATCACCTAAATAAAAAGCGGTGTTAGCAATGGAGCTATTTTGCGCGTTTATTTGCTCATTGCGTGTTTGTGTATCCTGTTTGTTTTTATGTTGCAGCGCCACAAACTCAATCAGTTTATGCTGCTCTTTTGCTATGTAACTAGTTGGCTCTTGTAAGCCTTTTGGCTCATCGGCCAATTTTAAGTTAGCAAGCTCTGTACTTAGCCCTGTTTTTAAATCAACTTTAAAAAACACATTACCTTGGCGGTAAACTAAATCGCCATTGTTTAAAAACTGTGGTTTAGACTCATTAGCTGAGGTGGCTGTTATTTGTTTAAGTTCACCCGTTGTAAGGTTTTTAACAAATACATTGCCTTTAAAGGTATAAGCTTGAAGTGTTCTATCTGATGAATAAACCGCTTTAGAAGCACCTACAGTATGCAGTTTATCAAGTGAAACTTGCATCGCTTTTTTGCTGTTAATTGGCTGGCTATAAATATCGTTTAGGTTACTGCCATGCTGCTTTTGAGCATAAATAATGGTGGCTGAATCACTTGCCCAGTACGCATTTTTAGGCTGGTTGCCTATCCAATCAGGATTTGCCATGGCTTGTTCTAGCGTAATATTTTGCGAGCCAGCATCAGCAGGTGTGTTTACAACCGCAGCATCAGCAGGTGTGTTTACAACCGCAGCAACAGGAGTTGCTGGTAAAGCGCTTTGCTGTGATGAAGAGGTATTAGCGGTAGCACTACAACCTGCAAGCATAATGCTAGAGGTTACAGCAAGCGCTACTAATGTTTTTGATGACGATAGGTTAAAAATCATAGTGCTTCTATACGGTTATTATAATTGAGCCGTATTTAAGCAGAAGCACTTGAGTTATTGCAATTTTTTAAGATAAATAACGCATTTTCACGGTAAAGCTGAGTTTACTCTATTAGCAAATCGAGCCACACCAATCGGTGATCGCTCGATGCGTTTCTATCTTTTATTAATCTATATTGCTCGCTGTTTTTAGTGGGCCAAAACACCCCGCCATCTTGTATTTTGAACCCATAGGTAGACGGTAAAACATAATCTACACGCGCTTGCCAGTTAGCGGTAAAGTGCTTTGCGTATGACTGCGGGTACTGCTCTTTAGCACCGGCGCTTTGCGGTATAAATTGCGAATTTATAAGTGGATTATTTAAAATTTGATTGGTGGTTTCAACCCGAGCTTTATCCCCTTCAGGCGTGGCGTTTAAGTCACCTAAAATAACAAACCGTGAGTTTGCTTTTAATCCGCCTTTTTGGCCGTTATCGTCGTAAATATAGGCTTTATTAGCAACATAATCGGCAATTAACCTAACTTCGTCATGATTACGTTTGCCGTTTCTGTCTTCGTCGCCATCAAACACCGGCGGTGTTGGGTGCGAGGCAAGTACATGCACTGTTTTATTATTTACTACAACAGGTACATCCCAAAACGATTTAGAGCTAAGCCTAAGCGCTTGCCATTCTTGCGTGTTATACCAATTCTCTTTTGTTTTAGGGTCTACTGGCATTTGCGCATTAGGCATATCTTTATATTTAAACGTTTGAAGCGTGCGCAGTTTCTCAAGGTTAATGGGGTATTTAGATAAAATAGCCATTGCGTAATGCCCTTCAAAAAAACCAAAACCTTGCGCATCGCCCATTACAGCGGTTTTTTTACCGTTGTTATCAAGGTCAAAATCAGTAGCAAGGCCTGTATTTACAGGGGCAATAAAGCTGTATGGGTAATCAATGGGGGCTTGTTTATTTTGGCTTACATTTAAAAACTGACGTTTAAAAAAATCTATACCTTGCGCTTTTGGTACGTAGTCAAACTCGTTTAATAAAATAATGTCAGGGCGAACACGCTGAATTATTTCGGCTATATTTTTTATTTGCTGGTGGTTTGATTTTAGTGCCTTAACTAGCGCATCGGGGTTTACTTGCTCGCCTTTTGGCGTGTGATTAGTTGCATCCATACTCACATTAAAAGTGGCAATACGAAGGCTTTGGCTGGCTGTAGCATTTAAACTAAATGAAGCGGCAATGGCTAATGCGCCATAAAGTATGTTTAGTTTCATTTTTTTACTTCAAAAAATTAAAAAATAGACTTTACCAGTATTACACAATTAATACCTATTTTTATGACAAAAAAATACCGGCTTAAGCCGGTATTTAATTAGTTAATTGCAGCCTTTACTCACTTAGCATAAGTGCAGTAGCAGCTTTTAAAATGCCGGGGTACGCTTGCTCAGGTAGGTAATCGGTAAGTTGCCCAAGCTTATCGGCAAGGTTATTAATGTTATCTGCAGATACATTAATATGCCCCATTTTACGTCCAGGTTTTGCCGTTTTTCCGTACCAGTGGCTGGTTACATCACTGACTGTTAAAACCTCGGTAGGAATACATCCTTGGCCCAGCACATTAATCATGGCGGTAATATGCTTAAGCTCTGTATTACCTAGCGGTAAACCCGCTACAGCTCGCATGTGGTTTTCGAACTGCGAACAATGGCAGCCTTGCTGTGTCCAGTGCCCTGAGTTATGAACTCGCGGCGCAATTTCGTTAACCAGTAAAGTACCGTTTACATCAAAAAACTCAATGGCAAGTACGCCAACATAATTAAGCTCGTTGGCAATTTTTGTAAATGCACTATGGGCCTGCTGCTCAACCAGCGTGTTATTTTTACCCGCAATCGACAAAGTAAGCACGCCGTTGGTGTGCTCGTTTTCAGTAATTGGGTAAATAGCCACATTACCTTGCTTATCGCGTGCACCAATAATAGAGACTTCACGGTCAAACGGGATCATTTTTTCAGCAATAATGCTGTGGGGCGCATCCTGTGTGCCAGAGGCAATAAAATCAGCCATTTCTGACCAAATTTGCTCTATTTGGTCATCTGATTTTAAACGCCACTGCCCTTTACCATCGTACCCTGCTTGGCACGTTTTAATAACCAGCGGTTTACCTAGGGTTTTAACCGCTAATTCTAAATGCGCTTTTTCTGTGATCAGTTGATACGGTGCACACGCTACGTTTGTTTTATCTAGTAGCGCTTTTTCTAATCCGCGGTCGCCACCGGTTTTAATGGCAGCTTTTCCTGGGTAAAATTTATTACTGTTGCAGCACAGTGTAAGTACATCATCGGGGATATGCTCAAACTCTGCGGTAATCGCATCAGCGTCACTAATTGCCTGCTCAAGTGTGGTTGTGTAAATTTCACCGGTTAGCGGATGCATAATTTTTTGGCTGCCTACATCGTACGCAACCACATTTAAATTAAGGGGGGCGCCTGCTAGGCTCATCATTCGCGCAAGTTGGCCGGCACCTAAAATTAAAATTTTCATTTTTACTCTGCAGGACTAGGGTTAGCTAAAATAGTCTCGGTTTGCTCTTTACGAAATGCTTCAATTTTTGCAAAAATTTCTGGGTTTTGGCACCCTAAAATTTGTGCAGCAAGTAAACCTGCGTTAGCA
This sequence comes from Pseudoalteromonas sp. GABNS16E, assembly GCF_028598715.1. Classification (NCBI taxonomy): domain Bacteria; kingdom Pseudomonadati; phylum Pseudomonadota; class Gammaproteobacteria; order Alteromonadales; family Pseudoalteromonadaceae; genus Pseudoalteromonas; species Pseudoalteromonas sp. GABNS16E. The sequence goes on along the minus strand of NZ_JAQREZ010000030.1, from coordinate 16,634 downwards.
GCGCCTGGCTCACCAATTGCTAGTGTACCCACGGCTACGCCTTTTGGCATTTGGCAAATAGATAACAATGAATCTACACCGTTTAAGGCTTTAGATTTAACCGGTACACCAAGCACAGGAAGCGATGTAAATGCCGCTGCCATACCCGGTAAATGCGCAGCACCACCGGCGCCAGCAATAATCACTTTTATGCCACGATCTGCGGCTGAATTTGCATAATCTGCAAGGAGTTGAGGAGTGCGGTGCGCAGAGACCACTTTTGTTTCGTACTCAATACCAAATTTTTCGAGCATGAGCGCTGCGTGTTCCATGGTTGGCCAATCTGATTTAGAACCCATAATAATGCCAACAGTCATAAATACTCCTCAGTAATGTATTTTAAAAATAGCGGACTTATGTCCGGTTTTAGGCGGGTATTATACCCAAACCAAGTTTAATTGCGACTCACAAAAACAAAAAAAGCCACGTTTAAACATGGCTTTTAAAGGGTTGCAGTTACAAAGTGCTTATACTTCTTTGCTTGCTAGGTATTCGCTGTAGTTGCCTCTAAAGTCAATCACCTGGCCGTCTTTTATCTCCCAAATGCGGGTGGCAACCGATGATACAAACTGGCGATCGTGCGATACAAACAATAATGTGCCTTCGTACGCTTCTAATGCAAGGTTTAACGCCTCGATAGACTCCATATCCATGTGGTTTGTTGGCTCATCCATTAACAGTATGTTTGGTTTATGCATCATAATTTTACCAAATAACATACGGCCTTGTTCACCACCTGAAATAACCTTTACAGACTTTTTAATATCGTTTTGCGAAAACAACATGCGTCCTAAAAAGCCACGAACCACTTGCTCGTCGTCGCCTTCTTGTTGCCATTGCTCCATCCACTCAAACAAGTTCATGTCTTTTTCAAACTCGTCAGCATGATCTTGCGCGTAGTAACCAATATTGGCATTTTCAGACCACTTAAACTCGCCCGACTTAGGTGCTAAACGCCCAGCAAGAGTATTAAGTAAGGTTGTTTTACCTACACCGTTTTCACCGATAATAGCAATGCGCTCGCCTACTTCTACTAAGCCTTCTAAATTTGAAAATAGCGTATTGTCTTCAAAACCTTGGCTTAGGTTAGTCATTTCTAATGCATTACGGAATAGCTGTTTTTCTTGCTCAAAGCGAATAAACGGAGATTGGCGAGAAGAGGCTTTTACTTCTTCTAGCTGAATTTTATCAATACGTTTTGCACGCGACGTTGCTTGTTTTGCCTTTGACGCGTTTGCAGAAAAGCGCGATACAAACTGTTGTAGTTCGGCAATTTGGCTTTTCTTTTTCGCGTTTTCACTTAATAGGCGCTCACGTGCTTGTGTTGCTGCAAACATGTACTCATCGTAGTTACCTGGGTAAATACGAAGTTCGCCGTAATCAATATCAGCCATGTGTGTACATACTGAGTTTAAAAAGTGACGGTCATGCGAGATGATGATCATGGTGCAGTCGCGTTGATTAAGCACATCTTCTAACCATTTAATGGTGTAAATGTCCAAGTTATTGGTTGGCTCATCTAGTAGCATAATATCAGGGTCAGAAAACAGTACTTGCGCAAGTAACACTCGTAGTTTAAAACCGGGTGCTATTTCAGACATAGGGCCGTAATGCTGCTCTGTCGAAATACCTACCCCTAATAAAAGCTCACCCGCTTTAGACTCAGCTGAATAGCCGTCCATTTCGGCAAACTCAGTTTCTAAATCGGCTACTTTCATGCCGTCTTCTTCACTCATCTCTGGTAATGAGTAAATGCGATCGCGCTCTTGTTTAATATCCCATAATTCTTTATGGCCCATGATTACAGTATCAATTACAGAGTATTCTTCGTAAGCAAACTGGTCTTGGTTTAGTTTAGCCACACGTTCATTTGGATCTGTACTTACGTTACCTGCAGAGGGCTCTAGTTCGCCACTTAGGATTTTCATAAATGTAGATTTACCACATCCATTTGCACCAATTAAACCGTAACGGTTTCCTTCGCCAAACTTTGCAGATATGTTTTCAAATAACGGTTTAGCACCAAATTGCATGGTGATGTTAGCTGTACTAATAATAGCGCTACCCTCCAAGGGGACATGATGTATTTAAATTGCGCGCAGTTTAAACTAAATACTGCTTTTTTTCTATGAAAGTTTAAGGTTGAAAGCGTATGAACTATGCCCTATTCCACTCATTAAAGGCGTAAATTAATGCCTAACAAATAGTGCCTAAAAACGTGATTAAGCCAGTGAATGCTTATTCAACTAAAAAAATGTGCTTAGCTAAAAATAATAGCGCGATTTGTGTGCCATATCAGGGTTTAAATTTTAATTAAAAAAAAACCCGTTTAACTTAATAAGTCGATTGTTTATCGCAAAGCATTTTAAAAAACAGATAACTGGGTATATATTTATGATATAAAATGCTTTTTAGAGTTTTTGCACTAGCGTTTTATTTTTATCCAACATGAAAAAAACTCAATTTAAAACCCACTTACTAGCGCTATTTTCAGCACTATTTACGTAGTTTTTAATCAAAAAAAACATATCCCTTAACAGATAAAAAACACCATTAACCTCCAGTGAATATTTATTCATTTTTGGTGTTAATTTCATTGATTATTTTTCACTTTTTGGGCCCATTAGGGCTTTGCTAGTCTTCATGCCTTCTAAATTTAATGTCACTTTTTAAAGTTAATACACACAAGGCATCACAAATGATTAAAAACTTTGTAACCCTACTATTAGGAACAAGCATAGTAGTCGCGCCAGCTGCTTCAGCAGTAGAGCTCTATAAGGATGAAAAGAACACTATTAAAGTAGGTGGTTACCTTGATGTGCGCGTTATTAATACGCAAAACCAAACCGAAGTGGTAAATGGTACATCGCGTATAAACTTTGGCTTTACTCGCCAACTTAAAAAAGACTGGTCGGCACTGCGCTTGTTGAATGGGGTGTAAACTCTGTTGGTAGTAGCGATATTATTTACAACAACCGCTTTGAATCTATTCAAGATGAGTTTTTATATAACCGTTTAGGTTATGCTGGCCTTTCGCACGAAAAGTACGGGCAAATTACCATTGGTAAACAATGGGGTGCGTGGTACGACGTAGTTTATGGCACCAATAACAGCTTTGTATGGGATGGTAATGCTGCGGGTGTTTACACATACAACAAAGACGACGGTGCTGTAAATGGTACTGGCCGTGGTGATAAATTAATTCAATACCGTAATAGCTACAACGACTTTAGCTTTGCAGTTCAAGCGCAACTTAAAAACAGCGAATTTTATACCTGTGATGTTGATGATATTTCTGAAGAAGCGTGTGAAGCCTTGTGGAATGATGGCGACAGCGCAGCTCAAGAAGTAGAGTTTAACTACACCTTTGGTGGTTCTGTAACTTATAACGCAACCGACATGCTAACGTTAACAGCAGGCGTAAACCGTGGTGAATTTGATGTAACGTATGGCGATGGCACAACACAAACCGTTGAAGACTTAATTTTTGGTGCGGGTGTAATGTGGGGCAGCATTGAAAAACCAGGTTTATACGTTGCCGCTAACATAAATAAAAGTGAAAACCACGATACCGATAACCTAGGGCGCTTAATTAAAGACTCTATTGGTGTAGAAACATTTATGTCGTACCGTTTTGATAACGATGTGCGCCCTTTTGTGGCTTATAACATTTTAGATGCCGGTGACGATTACGTTATTCAACCTAACTTTAATACCGTTCCTAATGATGTATTCAAACGTCAATTTGCTGTGATTGGTGTTCATTACTTAATTGACGAAAACACCATTGCCTACGTTGAAGCCCGTAAAGATTTTAGCGACTTTGAAAGTGAAGACAAAGACCAGCAATCGCAAATGGAAGCCTCAGAAGACGACGGGATTGCATTTGGTTTTAGATACAAGTTTTAATTTCCCACCATAACAACACACAAAGCCCAGCTATATGCTGGGCTTTTTTATTTTAAACGTTAAATGATGAAAAAAATTAAATGTTTGAATGCGTTAACAATCGCTATTATTTGTTATAACACTTTATAAAAGCTGTGTGCGCTGCGTATTAATAATGCCTGTAAACATGCTTACAAATTCACCCGAAAATTAATGGAGAGAAAATGAGTTCACTCAAAACCGCCGGTAATTTTACTCTACTATGTATTGCCAGCTTAACCATAATGGTTGGCACCCTATTAGCGCCGGGTTTAGTTACCATTGCTGATGGCCTAGGCATACAAAGCAACAGCGTATTATTAATTACTTTACCTTCTTTAGGTGCGGTGGTATTTGCCCCCCTAGCCGGAAGGTTAATAGACAAGTACGGCGCATACCCTTTACTTATAATAGGTTTATTTTTATACGGATTAGTGGGTGCATGTGCTTACGTTTTACATGGCCCAACCTTAGTATTTATTAATCGTTTTGCATTAGGTGGTATTACAGCAATAGTGATGGCAAGTTGCACCGTATTAATTTCAACGTGGTACAGCGGCGAAGCCCGACTGAATATGATTGCCAAACAAGGCATGGCGATAGAGCTAGGTGGCGTTATATTTTTATTTTTAGGCGGTGTTTTAGCGTCAATGTATTGGGGATTACCCCTTGCTTTGTATTTAATTGCTTGGGTATTTTTAGCTATGTTGCTCATGTTTGTACCCCGGAAGCAGCAATTGAACGCCCAAAACACAGAGCAAACTCAACAAATAAAAAAGAGCAATTCAAACGCATTAACGCTTAAAGGGGTGTATATAGTATCAACCCTAGCTATGACCATATTTTTTACCTCAACCGTGCTTTTACCTATTACCTTGCACGCACTAAATTTTAATGAATCAGAAATAGGCCAACTATTGGCTTTTATATCGTTAATTGCGGTATTTACAGCGGGATTTATGCCTAAAGCAACTAAACGCCTTAGTGAAAAAAGTGTATTAGCAATCGCATTTTTTGCCTTTGGTTTATCATACCTTTGCTTTATGCAATCAAGTACATTGATATTAGTATTAGGCGCGCTATTAATTGGTATTGGCTTTGGTTTTAGCATTCCTCTTTTAAACCACATGACCGTAGAGCTAAGCCCAGAAAATGTTCGCGGACGTAACTTATCGTATTTTACAATGGCTGTGTTCTCCGGTCAGTTTTTTACCTCGTTTATGGAGTACATACCTGGGGGTGAACATAACGTATTTATAATATGCAGTATTTTAAGCGCCGTTGTAGCTATCGCCCTTCTTGTTAAACCTAAAGCGCACTAAGTAGCAATCAATAACCGGTAAAATTATTAAATTAAGTAGCCAATTATCCCCTATTTATTGGCTACTTTTATTCTCCTTCACTCTTTGGCTAAGTTAGGCATTTAATAACAACTTAGTATGATGTGTTCTTTTACTATAAACCCACCAGCAATGGTTGTTGCTTTAGTTAATTGCGTTGTAAAGTCAGTTTTTTAGCCTTAGCAAACAAGTATTAATTAAAGCGATTATAAGCAAAAAGGCATGCGCTGTATATAAATACAGTGCATGCCTTTTTTATAACAAACCTTAAGATTCATCAGGGCCCTAGCGTTACCCACTGCTTAACTTCAAGTGCAGTCATTATCAGCTCTACAGAAAAAGCGGCCAGTATCATCCCCATCACGCGGGTTAAAATAGACGCACCGCCAATACCAATTAGCTTTATAATTTTGCCCGACAGCAACAACAAAATTAGGGTTACACCCAACACAGCCAGTGTAATTAACGCTGTGCCTATTTGGGTTGTAATTGGGTGAATGTGATTATCGGTAAGTAATATAACGGCTAAAATAGCCCCTGGTGTGGCGGTAGCCGGTATAGCAAGCGGAAACACTGCAATATCGTGCCCTGGGTCTTGTTTAGCTTTATTTGAATCATTGCCAAATATCATTTGTAGGCCAAACAAAAATAAAATTATCCCGCCCCCTAACTGAAACGATACCAGCCGTATACCCATCGCATTTAAAATAAGCTGCCCTATTAAAATAGAGCCAAGTAATACAGCGCCTGCATATAGCACAGATTTAAACGCAGTTTTACGACGTTGTTGATCAGTTAAATGAGAAGTCAGCGCAGCAAAAAGCGCCATAGTCCCTATTGGGTCAATAGTGGCCCAAATAACGAGGGCATCTTGAGATAGCTTTTCTAGCATATAAAATCCTTGTTAAGCGAACACGTTTTAAAAACTCGGGTAACAAATTCATTTGCTTACGCTTAACTATAAGCCAAATTGGCTATTTTTTATATTGCATTTGTTCCTCTTATGATGAAATTTACTAACGTGGATAATGCAAATGCAGCACTAATACATGACTAATGCAGTACTAAACATGTTTATACCAAATAGAATGCTCACCCAAGCTAAAGCCTAATTTAACTAATAAGTTATGCGAACGCGCATTATGTGCACTTACCTGCGCCGCTAAGTAGTTTAGCGGTATAGCCTCTTTAAGTGTTTTAACAAAGCCGGTAATTACCTCAAACATAATGCCCTTATCCCAATACATAGGATCAAGCTCAAATCCAATAAACGCCCTACTTTTACAAGGCGATAAATTATAAAGCCCGCAGGTGCCCATAAGTTTGCCATTTATATTATGTTCAATAGCCACTCTTATCACTTCGCCTTCGTAATAGGCGGTAATATCGTCTTGTATTAATTGCTTAATTTGGCATTTACTTAATGGGGTTTTATAGTCGTTAAATTCGCTCACTTGCGGGTGATTCAAAATAGAAAATAACTGCGGGGCATGCTTATGGGTAATTAAACGCAATGTAACGCGTTCAAGCTGAGTTGTTTTAAACATTTTATACAGGAGTTAAAATAGCGCTTTATGGTTAAGCATTATTAACTTACCATAGCGTATTCACAAGCATTATCTTTATAGCCAATATTGAGAGCAATAATGAGCGACGATTTTAAAGTAATTCAACCTACCACAACCGTATACTGCCCTAAACGTGGTGAGGGCTGGACCCTAACAGGCATTACTAATATAAACGAGTTTACCTCGGTAATGTTTGACGGCACACGTTATACACTCCCCGCACGCGAAATAGTAGAAGAGCTGTTACCAAACCAACTAGCCCGAGAGCAAAATAATAGCTAGCGCCCGTGTATAAACCGTAGTGGCTGCCACTGTGCAGCCAACTATATATAGAGTAACGAAGGATTAAAATGTATCGTCTTCACTGTATACATTTACTTTTAACTCGTCTTCATCTTCAAAAACAACAAACGAAATAGGCTTACAACATACTTGGCAGTCTTCTATGTATTGCTCACCAGTATCTGCAGCGTCTAATAATACTTCTATGCTTTCGCCGCAATACGGGCAACCTATCGATTTTTCGGTTAACTGGTTCATTTAACACCTGCTACTTTTATCTCAATGCTTTCACTTTAATAAACACACTCTGATAATACTACATTGTGCTACAGAGGTTTCCCAATGTACGTATGGTCTTAATTAAAAACCATTACGTATATTACTTTTTCCGCTATTCACGTTAGCCTACTAAAAACAATGAAATAGGTTTTACAGTTAAAGGGTCTAACTATTAAGAATATGTATTTAAACTCATACTAGAGGTAGATTATCATATGAAAAAATCACTTACGCTTGCATTAACATCTGCCGCAATGTTGTTTAGCACCTTTTCACATGCAGCCAAAACCGAAAAAGCAGTTTTAGCCGGTGGATGTTTTTGGTGTATGGAAAGCGACTTTGAAAAGCTCAAAGGCGTAAAAGATGTTATATCGGGTTTTACAGGCGGTAAAATTAAAAACCCGACCTACAATGGTAACCATCAAGGCCATTATGAAGCAGTACAAATTACTTACGACCCTGATGTAGTAAGCTACAAAGGTATACTTGATCATTTTTGGGTAAATATTGATCCCTTTGATGCCAAAGGCCAATTTTGCGATAAAGGCCCAAGTTATTTAAGCGCCATATTTGTAGCTAACGAGCAAGAGCGCAAAATAGCAGAGCAAACCAAACAAGCCGTAATAGCAGAGTTCCCAAATCAAACAGTGGTCACGCCAATACTTAATGCCAGCACTTTTTACCCAATTAAAGGTAAAGAAAGCTACCATCAGGATTATTATAAAAATAACCCTATACGCTACAATACCTACCGCTGGCGCTGCGGACGCGATAACCGCCTAGAAGAAATTTGGGGCGATAGAGTCACACATTAAAAACTATTGTTAGAACAATTGATGGGTATACACAAACCCATCCCAATTACAGCTAACAGCTATCTGCTAATTCTATTCATTCCGCCCCTAATTATAAACATTATTTTGATACTGTTTCCTAAAACAGCTTATTTATCTAACTTTATAAATATAATAAATTGCACTCCTAAATTGATAAAACCTAATTCAACAACTGGAGTTACACATTATGTCTGCCACCCAATTACAACTTGCTCGTGCTCTAGCGTTATCTTCAAGAGAAGCCATATTAAATCGTGAGCACTCTGTACAGCATTTTGGTACAACAACGACCAACTACTTACACAAGCCTGGAAAGAGTGGGAAGCAACCGAAGTAGATACAACCACCTTTACCTTGGACGATTCATTATTAGATAAAAACTTACGTGAAGCCGTTAATGCTGCATGGGAAGATCCATCTAAAGAGTATTTAGTAAAATCACTACTAGAAGAAGTAGCGACTGATGTGTATCAGTTTCAACTTTTTGATCCTGAGCGCCTAGCAGCTTTACGTGGTTACCTAGAAAAAGTATGGAATGCTAACATTCCTATGCGTCCACCATACGGTATTGTATTAAACCGCCGCGGCGCCATGCTCGACAAACGCTCAGAGGGCTATTTAGCTGCTCCTAGTTTTCAGGCATTTTATAACCAAGTATTAAATACATACATGCGCCCTATTTCACGTTTATTGTTTCCTGAGATCATAGGTTACGATACCCAAACATTTGGGTTTTCTATTTATTACGACCCAAGTACGGATGCGTCTATTCGTCCGCATACCGATGCATCATCAGTAACATTAAATATTAATTTAAACTTACCTGGGGAAGAATTTAGCGGATCAGAACTTGATTTTTACGACCAAGTAAACGCAAAAGTTGTACAACTTAGCTTTAAACCAGGCAGCGCTATGATCCACAAAGGCAATGTACCACACGCGGCAAAACCTGTAACCAGTGGCGACAGAACAAACCTAGTGTTATGGCTTTTTGGCGATAATGGCCGTATACCAGCGCCGGGTTCAAAACGTACAGATATTGACGCAAAAGAGCGTTGGACTACGCCAAAAACAACGCCAGACGGCTACGCACCTTTTTAAACGGTGCCTAGTTTAACCTTTTGTGCCTAGAACTTGCCCATTAAAGACATTTAATAATACTTTAATGGGCTATTTACTTGTTGCATAACCACTTAGTTACTATCTTTTTAGTATGCCAAGTTAATTTAAACAGCCTAATGAAGTTAAACCTTTTTATAATAACTACAATAACTACACTGCTTGTATCATCTTTTGCCTGTGCATCGCCTACTAAACAAAAATTAGTTGTAGGTTTTGGCGAAACCCTACCACCTTTTGTAATGTCACATACCAACAGTGGACTAACCCTCGATATTATTAAAGCCGCATTAACGCCTTTAGGTTATCAAATAGAGCCACGCTATTATCCTTATACTCGCCGCGCGAAAGGGTATATAGATGGAAAGCTCGACATACTAGCCGACATAAACTTAAGCACAGAAAACGGCAATCTCCTAAGCGGTTATATTTCAAATGAAGCCTATGAATACGAAAACGTTGCGATAGCCCTAAGGAGCAAGCATTTTAACTTTACTAAAATTTCAGATTTAACACATTACAGCTTAATCTCGTGGCCCAGCGCCGGCATACATTTAGGTGAAGAATATGCAAAAATGGCAAAAGCCAATACACAATATTACGAAGTGCACGACCAATCTCTTCAAGTTAAAATGCTTTTTTCAAATAAGGCTAATGTGATTCAAATGGATAAACAAAGTTTTGATTACTATCGCTCAACCCTTAAAGGTATTGATAGCACACAACCTGTAGATCACTTTGCGCTGTTTGGTAAAAGCCCTAGTGGCTATTTATTTAAATCAAAAAAATTACGTGATGACTTTAATATTCAGCTGCAAAAGTTAAAAAATTCAGGCGAGTACTCTAAAATATTAAAAAAATACAAACACGCCAAATAAAAAAGGTCGCTTTAGCTAAGCGACCTTTTTACGTTTACAGTGCAAAAAAACCAATTAAAACTTATAAGAGGCAGAAAATTTAACGTTACGCGGTGTACCAGGTTGTACCCATGCATCGGCAAACGAGTTTGTGTAATACGTTTCATCAAACAGGTTATTTACCTCTGCCGTAACACCAATAGCGTCTGTTACATCGTAATTTACAAATACACGCGCGGTTGTATAACTGGGTAGTTTAAAGTCGGTACCAAAATAGCCATTGTGTTCGTCTACAAATAATAGCCCGCCACCAAATTTAATTGCATTGCCATATAACTCGCCCGATTTAACAAGCTGCAAGCTAAGTTGATGCTCTGGTACATTTAAAAGTGACTCGCCGGCCTCTACTGTGTAGCCAAAGTTAGCATCAAAAAATGAGTTTTCTATTTGGGCATCTACATACGCATACGACGCCCAAATTTCTAAACTATCGCTAAGCTCACCCGTTAGGTCTATTTCTATTCCCTTACTTTGCGCTTCGCCAATGGCTGCGTAGGTAAACGCTGTTGGGTCGTCTACTACTAGCATGTTGTCTTGATCTACTTTAAATACGGCAACGGTGCCAAATAACGCGCCATCGTTAAGGGTAAATTTTACACCTAGCTCAGCAGAGGTAGATTGGTTTGGCTCAAAACCATCGCCATTGGTATCTGTGCCCGACAGCGGACGAAAGTTTTCGCCGTAGGCTGCATAAACAGATACATAATCACTGGCTTCATACACCACACCAAACTGCGGGCTGACGCGCGACTGCATTTGTTTAGTATTAGTACCTGCTAAACGGTTATTTAAGCGCTGCTCGTAATCATCAAAACGGGCACCAATACGAATATCTAAATTATCGGTTACGCTTATTTGGTCTTGAATAAATCCCCCTAGTGACTCTTGAATCTCTACGCGGTCGGTATTAGATGTAGGCGTTGGTAATTCATACGCGCCGTAAACAGGGTTAAATACATTAATATATTGCTCGCCCCGCACACGTAAAATAAATTGATCGTTTTCAAATTTATCAGCATCTACTCCCATAATTAAACGGTGCTCAAAGCCGCCAAGCTCAAGGCTGCCGCTTAGCTCTGCACGCAATACATGGTATTGAGCATCAAAATCGCGGTAGCGCCTAAAGCGGTTTACTTCGCCATTAAATACGCCGCCAAACCCGGTTTCGGTTGCAAAGCCTTCCATAGAGGTATCACGGTAGTTTGCACCAAATAAAATGCTCCAGTTATCATCAAAGTCATGAATGTACTCTAACTGATGCCCTAGTACATCGGCTTCAATTGGGCCATCGCCCGGCTCACCTAAAAAACGGCTTTGTGGTATAAGCCCAAGCTCGCCATCTATAGCTAGTACGCCTCTATCAAACGGCACTTCTTGGTCGCTGTATTCAAGCTCGTAAACTAGTTGGCTGCTGTCGTTAATATTCCACACTATTGACGGGCTAAAGCCGTGTTTAGTGGTTTCTATGGTGTCTCTAAAGCTCTCGGCGTCTTCGTAAAAACCAACCAGTCTAATTGCAACGTCGTCGTTAAGCGCTGTGGTGTAATCAACATCGGCGCGGTAAGTATCAAAACTTGCTATCGAGAGCTTAATTTCACCTTGCGTATCAAACGTTGGGCGTTTAGTAACTAGGTTTACTGTACCACCTGGCTCACCACGGCCAAATAAAGCCGCACGCGGGCCTTTTAAAACCTCAACCGACTCAATACCCGACAAATCACGCGAGCCACCAAAACCGCGCCCAGCATTAAAACCATTTACTAAGTAGTTACTCGGTAGGTTTTCATCGCCTACAAAGCCACGTAACGAAAAACTATTCCAAAGCCCACCAAAGTTATTTTGCCGTGCAACAGAGGCCGATAAATCAAGCGCTTGGTCTAGGCTTACTGCACCTGCATTTTCAAGGGCTTCTAAATCAATTTTAAGCTCTGATTGTGGAGTTTCTAGTTGGTTAAAGTTACCTTGGTAAGCTTGGCGCGTAGCAACCACAGCCAGCCTTTCAATGTTTGTGTTAGCACTGTGTGTTTGCTGGTTTTGCTCAGCAGCCAAAGCGTGGCTGCTAAATAAGCTTACTAGGCACGCACTTAAATAGGTGAGCTTAAGCCCTGTTGTGTTGGTTTTCATTGTGAACCTTGTTAGTAATATAAGTATTTTATAATTATGGTGTTGTTACTAGGTGCGCTAAACAACGGCGTTTAGCGCACCTAATAAGGATTACTTTGCTATAGCCTCAAAGCGTGGCATGTTATTGAGAACTGATTTAGGCGGGTTACCCTTATAAAATAACCAAGGGTAGTAAAACTCACGTAATTGCTGATGATAATCACGAATTTGCTGCTCGTATGCATACGCCGCTACTGAGTCGGTTTGGGCGGCTCGTGTTAAGCTGCGCTGCAATAATAGCGGTGGCGAAAACCACGACACAACGCCTGCTAAGTCATATTTTTTAGCGGCTGCGTCTCGGTATGCTTTTGAAAGCGGCGCTGCTTTTAAATCGCCCATTTGCTGAAATGCGTAATACCATTTCCACTCAAACTCACTGCTCATAGCAATGTATGGCGCAAGTGCTGGGTACTCTTTAATAAAAGGCTGCATAGTGGCAGATTTAGGTAAATCCCAGGCATCATTTACCGCTTCACGCTGAGTAAGCATAATGTCGCCACCCTTAGGCGAATGCACCGACTTGCTTATAGCAAGGTCGCCTAAAATAGGAATAATAAAAGCAAATAATACCCATAAACCAATTAGGCCAGAGGCAACGCGCGGCGCACTAGTCGCGTTTTTGCCCCACCACACACTCAGCGCAGTCCAAAATGCAAGGTAAGCAATACAAAGCAGCGATACATACGCAATTTCAAACGCGCTTGCCCCAGCTATAAATGCACCTATAAAAAATGGCAGCATTAAACACACTATTACTGCTAAAAACCTTACCGTTATACGTGCGCCCCACAAAGCAAAGTACGATTTAGCTGTAGTAACCAGTAAGTCGTGCCTGCCGCTAGTGCGCTCATTTGCAAATAAGTCATGAAACAGCAAAATAATAACCAGTGGTGCTAAGGCGCTAATTACAAATACAAAATCAATTTTACCGGCCTGTGCCAGCTCGGCATTTTGCGCATCGCTTTCGTAAATTTGCCCCTCTATGGCCAATAAATTAATACGGTGTTTCCACGGGAATATATCGCGTTCCCCTAATACTGCAAAAGCAAGGTTAGATGGCTGAGAATACGTTAAATGAAAACTGTAATAAGCCAACATGCCCGGATCGTCTTGCTTTTGCTGCACTTTAGCGCGATCGCTTTGATCTGCAGCTTTTAAACGCTCTATTGTTTGCTGCTGCGCGCTCACTTCGCTAAGCCCGCTATATATTGCAAAGCCCGATAAAACAAAGCTACATAACAGCAATACCACAAGGTACTTTTGACGCAGTAAAAAGCCCCATTCTCGTGTAAGTTGTGTAATTAAATAACTCATATCAAACGTTTTCCTACCAATTTAATACCGCCTACAAGTACTACAATCCACAGTATTAACTGTAAAAAAGCAGGTACACTTCTTTGCGCACGAACATCAGCGCTATCTACATCAAAGGTAAAGTTTTGCAGTATTTGCCAGTTCTCTGACCCTACGCGCGCTTTTTTAGTAGCCTCGGTATTGGCGTTGCGGTTCATATCAACTTGGTAATCAAGCTTTTCAATGTGTACTTTGTTAAGCCCCTGCACAAAATCAAAGCGCAGCTGTTCGGTTTCTCGTAAAAAGCGATGATGGGTTTCTATGCTGGTACCCACTACAATCATCGACAGCGATCGAATAGCCACCATTGGCGATACCCAACCAAAGTAACGAGATACCTGCGTTTGTTTAAGCTCACTTTGCATGCGCTGCTCGGCAAACTGGTTTAATACCTTAGTTTGTTTGGCCTCTGATTCACTGGCCACTAACCCTCTAAAGTTTACTGGCAGTTCATCAATGCTGTTTACGTTGTATTTTTTAAGCAGAGATTGTTTAAATTGCTTAAAGGCGGGGTCGTTGGTGTTATGGCCATCACCTAGTTTTCTAAGCTCAGCTTTTACTGCAAAGTCGGTTTCTATTTTACCGGCCGATGGCACAGCCGTAGAGGCACTGGTACTTGCTACGCGCGGCATAACAATGCACAGTAAAATCCACACAAACGCAAGCGCTGTAAAGCTGCCACTATTTTTACTAAACACGCTCGATGCTAATAAAACAACTAACACCCACACGCTTAAATACAATGCATAGCCCACAATAAAACTAACAACTGCTAAAAGGCTCTCACCTGCGCCCAGCGTAAACAACGCCGACACCGCTAATGGCGCAATAATTAACCCAACAACACACAAAAGCGCCAGCCCTTTACCCGCAATCAGCGTGCTGCCCTTGGTGCCTTGCGCCAATAAATACGACAACGTTTGAGATTCGCGCTCACGGCTAATAGAGCTGTAACCAATTAAAATAAGCAGTAACGGCGCTAATGTTTGCACTATAAAAGCTGGCGTTAAGCTGCCAAGTTTTGTTAAAGCTGTGCCTTGGCGCTGCTCGGCAAACATTGCACTATTTTGCCTATGCCCTTCTAAAAATATTGAGTTACCTGTGTAGGCATCAATCCCCGGATCTAGGGTGCTCAGAGGGGTTGGTGTTCTAAAAGCGTAATGCCCGTAATGCACCATTCTGTGTGGGTGGCGATCGGGCTGCTCAGCAAAGCTTTGCTCTGCATTGCTTTGTAATTCATTACGAGTGTGGATAAGTTCGTGCATTGTAATGGCAGTAACCACCACAGATGAAAGCGTAAGTAATAAACCTATGGCTAAAACGGTCATCGCCAGTTTTGAGCGAAGCCAATAGCGCCACTCATCTTTGGCAACTATCACCACCTTTGAAAAATTATTTTTGCTCATTACGCGCCTCTTTGTGCAAACGCGGCATGAACTTGCTCGGTATCAATACGGCCGTTTTCTGGCGCGTCAAATTCGCCCACCAGCTCGCCCGCTCTTAATAAACCAATTCGGTTTGCAACTTGGCATGCGCCGTATACATCGTGCGTTACCATTAAAATAGTAGCGCCGGTTAATGCAAGCTCACGCACTAACTGGTTAAACTCATCAATAGCAACAGGGTCAAGGCCCGATGTAGGCTCATCGAGTAAAAATATCGGGGCTTGGCGTAAAATAGCCAGTGCAATCGCAGTTTTTTGCCTCATGCCTTTAGAATACGTTTGCATAGGACGCTCCCATGCAGCTTGCTGTAGCGCTACACGGTTAAACGCAGCATTAATTTGCTCATCGGTTTTTTTAATATCAGCAAGCGATAAAAAATACGCCACGTTTTCGCGGGCAGTTAAATGCGGATATAACGTTGCTGACTCTGGCAAATATGCTGTTTTGCCGCGTACAAAATCAAGTGCGTGTGTTACCTCTTTGCCCGCTACTTTTACAGAGCCTTGAGTGGGTTTATTAAACCCAAGCAAAGTTTTTAACGTGGTTGATTTACCCGCTCCGTTACCGCCAAGTAACGCGTAAATTTCGCCCGAGCCTACGCTAAAGTTTAAGTTTTTTAAAATGGCGTTGTTTTTAATGCTAAAACTTAACGAGTCCACTTCAATAATGGCTTGCTTTTAACTGCTTGAGTAGCGGCTTGAGTTGTATTTAGGTCTTCATTCCGTGTTTGTTCTGCACGTGAGGATTCTTTCGGTGATGTTTGATTAACAGCTGTAGGTGTACTCACATTCAAACTCTATTAAGGGAAATTAGAATGCAGTGAATGTTATACCATATCAAATACATATTGCAACACTATAACATATTAATAATTAACAAATGATGCAGAGGTTTTAATAGTGTTACCCTCGTTGATTTATTCAACGGGTTTTGTCTATTACAAAACCCATAACCATTTAGGCTAAAATCATTCCTAAGGCAGCGTTTAAAATTAAGTACTTAAGTTATTTACGTCTTACCTTTAAAGTAAATTGAACAATGAACTTTTCAATTGCTAAAATGCCCACCTATTTTTCTATCAAGAGATACAATGGCAAATTTCAATACTCATCTTAATACGGCAGTCATCATCACAGGTTTAGGCTCGGCCACTTTATTAACTGCAGGCCATGTCTTGTCCTGAAATGTGTTTACACATTTAGGACTTATTTTATGAAAACCACTAAAACTAAAGACGTCAAGCGTACTCAGCGAGATTATACATTAGGCTTTAAATTATCTATTGTTGAGCAAGTAGAAAAAGGCGACTTCACCTATAAACAAGCGCAAAATCATTACGGCATTCAAGGCCGCAGTACCGTTCTGG